>DASTTJ010000056.1:0-20009 GCA_035760205.1 Steroidobacteraceae bacterium
ACGGCTGTTCTTTCCAATAACAGCGGCAGCGGTGGCTTCAGGGGTGGAGCGTCCGGCACAGACGCGTCCCGTGTCGGGCTTGCGCATCCTGTTGGTCGATGACGATCCATTGATTTTGAACTCTTTGCGAGACGTCCTGGAGGCCGATGGGCAACGCGTGACGATTGCGAACGGAGGCCGTGAGGGAATCGATGTATTTGTGGCGGCCGAAAAGCGCGGCGAACCGTTTGCCGTGGTTATCACCGATCTCGGTATGCCGCATATCGATGGACGCGCAGTCGCTGCGGCCGTGCATCGCGCGTCGCCAGCAACGCCCATCATCTTGCTGACCGGCTGGGGCCAGCGACTCATCGATGCCGACGAAATTCCATCACACGTGAGTCGTGTACTTACCAAGCCGCCAAAGCTTGACACCCTGCGCGCTGCGCTCGCGCAGGTAACTCACTCACCGCGACCCGACGGCGCCGACGCTGTTGCGCCAAAGAATCAGTAACTTACGGAATTTGTAATCGGGGATAGCAGGGTCGATAGCTAACCTTTTCCCGCCTCCACCGTCCAAGTTCCGTGCTCACCCTTCTCAAATCATGGATCCGGCCGGACGCCTTCCATGCCGTACTCAATGAACGCAGCGGGCGCTGGTACAACGCCTGCCTGCGAATCACTCGCGATGCGGAACTGGCCGCGGACGCCGTGCAGGACGCGCTGCTGAAGGCCTGGGACCGTCGCGACGACTTTCGCGGGGAGGCCGCACTCGATTCCTGGATTCATCGCATTGCGTTAAACGCTGCCATCGACCTGACGCGGCGGCGCAAGACCCGTGCTGAGGACGAATTCGTCGATGACGGCTTCGAGGCTCCGCCGCAGGCGTCGCCCGAAAGCGAATACGTTCTCGAGGCGCTCGGCAAGGATCTGGGAGACGCGATGCGACGCCTGTCGACGATGGAGCGCCAGGTTTTCCTGCTGAAGCACATCGAAGGCTGGCGTCTCGATGAGATTGCCGAGAGCCAGCAAACCACCATCAACGGCGTGAAACACGCGTTGTTCCGCGCGATCCGCAAGCTGCGCGTCGATTTGCGCATGTGGAGTAGCGAATCATGATTTCCGATGACGACCTCATTCTCTACTACTACCGCGAGCTGGAGGCCGCCGAGCGCGCGCGCATCGGCGCGGCACTCGCCGAGCAACCGGAACTGGCGCGTCGACTGCACCTGCTGGTGGCGCGGCTCGACGCGGCGGCGGTGAGGCCAGATGTGGCGGTGCCCGCGCACACCCAGCAGCGTTGGCGGGCTTCGCTCGACCGCGCGGCGGGAAAATCGCGCGCGGTGCCGGAACGCCGCCGGTTTTTCACCGAGCCGCGCTGGCAAGTGGTCGCGGCAGCGGTAGCGGTGGTGGCGCTGGTCGCGACCTTCCAGCAAGTGAAGCAGGTACGGCCTGACCAGAGGGCTAACAACGTGCCGGATCCCGCACCCGCCGTTATCTCCGGCGACGTGTCCGCTTACGAACACGGTCTGAAATGGCATCTGGCAGGGACCGAGCGGCAACTCGCGTCGCTGGGTGACGCGACACCGGAAGAACGGGCGCGACTGATCGAGACCATCATCGGGCAGAACCGGATGTATGCGCTGGCCGCCGAGCGCGCCGGGGAACCTCAGCTCGCGCGCGTGCTGCGCGCATTCACGCCGATCCTCGAGAGCGCCGCGGTCGGCGGCAGCGAGTCGACCGCGAGCAGCGTCGCACAGCTGAGTTTCGAATTGCGAGTCATGCAGGCCCGCCTCGGCGCCGAGTCTGCGGCCCAATCCAACACCCTTTAGATCGAGGAACAAACCATGCGTTACCTTCTAACTATCCTGGCCGCATTGCTGGCATTGGGCGGCACGGCCAGCGCACAGACGCCCACGGCCGACGAAGAGCTGGCGTTGGCGGCACTGGAAGGCCTGATGGCACAGCCTGGGGAGCGCGCGCTGCCCATCATCAAGAAAGTGTTGGCGGGATCGCAGACGACGCTGGTCAAACAGCGCGCCTTGTTCGTGCTCAGCCAGATCGATTCGCCGGAGGCGAATGCCATCCTGGCGCAGGCGAGCCGCTCGACGGACGCGGCGCTGCGCAACGAGGCCATTCGCAGCATCGGCATCGGCGGAGATCCGAAAGCGCTCGACGCGCTGCATGAGATCTACAAGTCCGGCAATGCCGAGGTGAAACAGGAAGTGCTGCAAGCCTGGTTGATCGCGGGGCGCAAGGATGCGGTGTATCAGGTGGCGCTGAATGCCAAGTCCGAAGAGGAGGCGGGCGAAGCCATTCGTATGCTCGGCGCGATGGGCGCGAACGAAGAGCTGCGCAAGCTCGGCGACCGGCCGATGGCCGCGCGCGGATTGCTGGATGCTTACGCGATCAGCGGTGACCTGGCGAGCCTGCGCAAGATTGCCGATGGCACCGGCGAACACTCCGTGCGCGTCGAAGCGGTGCGACGTATCGGCATCATTCAAAAGGCGGAGGCGCGCGCCGCGCTGCGTGACATCTACACGCGCAGCAGCGATGGGGAAATCAAGGATGCCGCGCTGCAAGGCATGCTGATCGCCGGTGACGAGCAAGGTGTGCTGGCTCTCTACCGGGCCGCGAAATCGAGCGACGAGAAGCGATCGCTGCTGCGCATGCTGGCAATGATCGACGGAGACGCCGCCTTGCTGGCGATCGACTCGGCGCTGGAAACAAAGGGTCCGGAGGCAAAGAAATGAACACTTTCAGGTCTTCGTTGCCGGTGGTCGCATTGTTGTTAGCTCACGCGGTAATTCCGCCTGCGTACTCGGCGGAGCTGAAGCTGCCACGTGACGGCTGGGTCAGCTGGCAGGTGGCCGCGGTCGACGATGCACCCGCCTGGTGTTGCTGGAGCCATTTGCACGATCGCGTTGCACCGCGTCCGGCCTGTGGACTCGATGGAGGTTCCAACGGCTATGGCATCCGGGACGATGCGAAGACCGACTCCGTGAAAGTGTATGTACGGGTTGCCGGCGGAAAGATCGATCGCCTGCAGGCGCTTTCGGCCACCTGTCCGGTAGAAGCGAAAACGCCGATTCAAGAACTCGACGGCGTGGCGGCCGACGACAGCGCCCGCTGGCTCATCGCGCGCACCAGGCAAGCCGGCGCGGATGGGGTGTCGCATCGCCCGCTCGCCGAAAGTTCGCTGGCCGCGCTGGCGATGCATCGCGGTGATCTCGCACGCGACGCATTGTCGGAATTCGCGCGCGGCGATGCGCATGTCGAAACCCGCAAATGGGCGGTCTTCTGGCTTGCCAAGCTGCGCGGCGCAGAAGGCGCGGCGGTCACCAGTTCAGTGATGTTCAACGACAAGGATGCAGAACTGCGCAAACACGCAGCCTTCGCCATGGCCCAATCGAAATCACCGCGTGTCACCCCGGATCTGATTCGGCTGGGCAACACCGACAAAGTCGGCGACGTTCGAGCTAAGGCGTGGTTCTGGCTCGCACATACGGGTGCGGTCGGTTCGGAACAGGCAATTGCCCAAGCGCTGCGAAAGGATGCCGAAGACGATGTTCGCGAGCAGGTGATCCTCGCTCTTTCTCTGTTGCCCGAGGAACGAGCGACACGAGCGCTGATCGCGACTGCGGAAGATCGATCGCTGTCGATCGAGCAACGCAAGCGCGCCGTGTTCTGGCTATCGCAGTCCGAATCGGGGTCGGCGCTGGCGTATATGGACAAGGTGCTCGCGCGAACGCAGCTCAGCCCTTCGCTTTGAAGGCTTTGACCTGAGCGTTGAAGCGGTCCGCCACCCTCAGCAATTCGGCCGTCGCGCCGTCTTTCTTCGCGCCGCTCTTCTCGCAGGCCAGGTATTCCTCCATGCCGCTCTTGAACGCGTCGACCGTTTTCTTGGCGGCCAGCATCTCTTCCTTGGAGGCGGAGGCGCCGTCGGGGATCGATGTCGGGGCGGTGGGCCTTTCGCATCCGAAAGCCGGTACGGCGGCCGCGGCCCACAACACTGCAATTGGAAGGATGCTCTTCATTTGCTCTCTCCGAGTTAACTAAACATCGCTGAAGCCTGCGTGCGCGGCCTCGCGCGGTACCAGAAGCGCTATCGGCACGGCCCTTCGGATGCTTTAGTTCTGAATGACCACAAAATGTGAAGCGCGTCGCCCCCGCCGCCTCCACTAAGAGAGCGCACCGCCGATAGCGAACCGGTGACGCTCCAGAACGACAACCGGAAAGTATTGACCTTCTGCCTGGGGGCGGAGGTCTATGGCGTGGACATCCTGCGCGTGAAGGAGATTCGCGGCTGGTCGCCGGTCACGCGGATACCGCAGTCGGCCGATTCCATGCTCGGCGTGTTGAATCTGCGCGGCGTCGTCGTGCCGATCATCGATCTGCGCAAGCGCTTCGCGCTTGCGACCGCGGAGTTCAATGCGCTCACCGTGATCATCGTGTTATCGCTGCGCATGGGGAATGATCAGCGCGAATTCGGCATCGTGGTCGACAGCGTCAAGGACGTCGTCGACATCGACGCTGCCAGCATCAAGCCGGCGCCCATCGTGAGCGGCGCCGATGCCAACGAATTCATCGAGGGAATCTCGACTCACGAAGAGCGGATGTTGATTCTGCTTCACGCGGAAAGTCTGGCTTCCGCCGAACCGTCTTCCACGGGACTCGCCCACCAGGCGGCCTGACAGTTACTTCAACGGAATCTCACATGCGCCTGTTCAAAAACATTCGCCTCTCGCTGCAGCTCTACGCCCTGGTTGCCGTCACCCTGGCCATTGCGACGGGCCTGATCTTCTATGCAATGCAGCAGGTGCGCAGCACCCAGGGCACGCTCAAACACACCATCGACAATCGCATGGTGTCTGGGCAGTCGATTCAGGGTGTTGCCGATGCATTGTCGCTGTCGCTGGAAGCCTCGCTGGATGTGATCGAGAAGAAGCAGACCGCGGTGGACGCTCACGATCAGATCAAGAAGGCCATCGACAAGGCGCGCGACGACTGGGACAACTACTTCCTGGCCGACATGATCCCGGAAGAACAGGAGCTCGCCGACGAAACCACGCCGATGCTCGACGGTGCGTACAGCAAGATCGACCGCCTGCTCAAGAAGCTGGAGGGCAATGACGTGGCGGATCTGGCCGCGTGGCGCAACGAGACGCTGCGGCCCGCGCTGGTCGAAGGCGCGAGCAATCTGAAGAAGCTGATCGCGATGCAGCTCACGGCGGCCAATCTCGATCTCGAGAACGCCAACAAGAACTATCAGCTCGCGCTGCGCAACGGCATCGTGCTGATGTCGGCAGGCGCATTGCTGGCCGTCATCCTGGCGTGGATCATCATTCGCAGCGCGATGCGCAAGCTCGGCGCCGATCCGGGCAAGGCCGCACAGGTCGCGCGGCGTGTGGCCTCCGGCGACCTGACGTTCGAATTGCTGCCCGGCCGGCACGATGCCATCAGCCTCATGGGCGCGTTGCGCCAGATGAAGGACAGCTTGCTGCATTCGAAGCTGGACTACGAAGGCCAGATCAATGCCATCGCGAAGGTGCAGGGCGTCATCGAGTGCGATCTTGATGGTGGCATCAACAATGCGAACGAAATTTTCCTGAAACTCCTGGGTTTCGCGCTCGAGGACGTGAAAGGAAAGAACTACTCGATGTTCGTCGACACCGACGCACGCGGCTCGGGCGACGACCAGGACATGTGGACTGCGCTGCAACGGGGCGAAAGCCGGCAGGGCGAGTTCCGCATGGCGACCCGTGATCGTCGCGAAGTCTGGGTGCGAGGCGTTTTCAACCCCATCGCCGACGCCACGGGCAAGCCGTTCAAGGTCGTCGCCTATCTGAACGACGTCACGCAGGGGCGACAGGAAGCGCTGCTGAACGCCGCCTTCCGCGGCGCGTTGAACCGTCTCGATGCCAATGTCATGTGCGCTGACAACGATCTGAAGGTGATCTTCGTCAACCCGGCGGCCGAGCGAATGCTGGAGCGCGCGCAGGAATCCTTCCGTAAGGACTTGCCCGCCTTCGAGGCCAGCAAGGTGATGGGCGCGAGCCTGGAATCGATGACGCGAGACCCCGGCGCAATGCGCGGCGTGATCGAACGCCTGACGGACATCGTGACGCGTCAGGAAGTGATCGGCGGCCGCACGATGAAAACCATCATGAGTCCCATGAAGGACGACACCGGTCGTCGCCTGGGCACGGTGCTCGAGTGGTTCGACCGAACGCAGGAAGTCGCCACGGAATCCGAACTGAATGACGTCATCGCCAACGTGACGGCGGGCAACCTTTCGAACCGCATTTCGCTCGAGGGCAAGCGCGACTTCTTCCTGGCGCTGTCCGGTGGCATCAACTCGCTGGTGGACGCGATCGCCGCGGTGGTCGTCGAGGTACGCGGCGTGGTGGCCGCGGCCAATGAGGGCGACTTGACCCGGCGCATCGACACGCAGGACAAGGCCGGCCTGCTGGTCCAGATCGGCGGCGGCATCAACGATCTCATGCGCAACCTGTCCGGGCTCGTCGTGCAAGTGAAGTCGGCGGCGGCCGAAGTGAACCGCGGCGCCGACGAAATCAGCAGGGGCAATGCGGACCTGTCGCAGCGCACCGAGGAGCAGGCGTCCTCGCTCGAAGAGACGGCATCGTCGATGGAAGAGATGACCAGCACCGTCAAACAGAACGCCGACAATGCCAGCCACGCGAGCAAGCTGGCCGTCGCCGCGCGCGACCAGGCGGAGAAAGGCGGGGCGGTGGTCTCCAAGGCCGTCACGGCCATGGTGGGCATCAACGATGCCTCGAAGAAAATCGCGGACATCATCGGCGTGATCGACGAGATCGCGTTCCAGACCAATCTACTTGCGTTGAACGCGGCCGTGGAAGCGGCCCGCGCAGGTGAGCAGGGCCGCGGGTTTGCGGTGGTGGCGACCGAGGTGCGCAACCTGGCAGGGCGCTCGGCGGCGGCCGCGAAAGAGATCAAGGCGTTGATCCAGGACACAGTGCGCAAGGTCGACGAGGGTTCGACTCTGGTTACGCAGTCCGGTTCGACGCTCGAACAGATCGTGACCTCTGTGAAGAAGGTGACGGACATCGTTACCGAAATCGCCGCGGCATCGAGTGAGCAGTCAGCGGGCATCGAGCAGGTCAACAAAGCCGTGATGCAGCTTGACGAGCTGACGCAGCAGAACGCGGCGCTGGTAGAGGAGGCCTCGGCCGCAAGCCAGTCGATGGCGGAGCAGGCGCGCGGACTGAACGCCTCCATGGAGCGTTATCGTGCGGATGCCGAAAAAGCGGTTGCCGCGGAAGCGGCCCCGGGCGAACGGCGAGCTGCGAGCCGGCCTTGGACTGGAACCCGCGCCCCCGCAGCCAAGCCGGAGCGCCCGGTGGCGACTCCGCGCGTGGCCAACGGCGCCGACGATGCTGTCTGGAAAGAGTTCTAGAGAAGACTCCCGTGCGGGCTAACTAGTCTTTACCCTTCGCCTCGTACGCGCCCGCAAGGCCGGACAACCACTTTGCGTCCTGGCCGTAGACATCACGGCGGAAATTCACGCGTCCCTGCGGGTCCACCCAAGCGGTCCAGTAGGCGAGCAACACCGGTACCTTGTCAGGCAAGGTGACGTTCTGCGACCGCCCTGCGTCGATCGCCCGTCCGATGGTGCCGTTGTTCCAGGTCGCGGGATTCGCCAACAACAGTTCGGCTAGCTCGAGCGGGCGTTCGACGCGTACGCAACCGGAACTGAATGCGCGATCGGCAGCTTCGAACAGCGTGCTTGATGGCGTGTCGTGCAGATACACAGAGTACGAATTCGGAAACATGAATTTGACGCGGCCGAGCGCGTTCTTCGGACCGGGGTCCTGCCGCAGCGTGTATGGAATATTCCCGCTCTGATATTTCGACCAATCGATGCTGGCCGGATCCAGTTCATTGCCGCGCGCGTCCAGCACTTTGAGATTGCGACGCGTGATCGATGCCGGATCGCGCTTGGCGGCCGGGAGTATGTCATTGCGAATGATCCCGGGAGGCACCGTCCACGTGGGATTGAAAACCAGGTAGTCGATGTTGGAGCGGAACATCGGCGTGCGCCGGTAGGTCTTGCCGACTTGCGCACGCGCATTCCACACGATCTCCTGGCCCCGTATGAAATACACCCAATACGCAGCGATGTTGACGACCACGAATTCCCGCGGCAGATCGTGCAGCAACACGCGCCCGCGATCGAGATTGACGCGCAGCTGGCTGATGCGTTCTTCGATCGGCACGTTGAGCGCGGCAATCGTGCTCGCACCCACCTTGCCATCGGCGGTGAGGCCCATGCGTTCCTGGAAACCTCGAACAGCAGCCTGCAATGGGGGGTCGTAGAGATCGGATGCGGTCAGTTCGGTGGGGGCGAGATCACCGCTCAGCGACAACCGCTTGCGCAACGCGAGGACTCGTTCATCGTGGCTGTCCGGTTCGATCGCTTTTCCCGCGCCAACCGCGATGCGTTCGATACGTGCGGCGGCGAGCCTGAAGCGAGCGAGCTCCTGCTTCAGCAACACGTACATCCGATGCGTCGGCTTCAGCTTTTCAATTGCCGCGTAGATGTCGCCGCTGGCCAGCGCGTTTTCGATTCTCTGCGGAACGTCCACGCCATCGAGCGTGCGGCCGTAGTTCCAATGTGGATCGAAGGAGGTGGGATCCACTTTTCCGAACGAGACGTGGTTTGCCAGGCGCAACAGCGCATCGGTGTGCAATATTTCGTACGCCGCCAGAGCGAACCCGTTGGGGTTTCCACCCGAGGGGGCCGGGTCGGTCAGCTGCTGGAGAACAGCGAGGTGGTAATCGCGTGGATCGAGCCCGTCAGCCTCGCTGTCCACCACGGCCCGCCGCAGTTCGTTCGCCAACGAGGAAGTCCAGGCGGGGCGAAACGAGCGCTGCGCAAAGAACGCGTGAATGAGCTTCGGGTGTGCAACCCGCACACCGTGAATTTCGGACGGACCGGACTCGACGAGAGCCTCGACCTGGGTCTGCAGCTCCGAAGGTTCCTGGGCTTGCGCCGATCCGATAGAAGCGCAGACCAGGACAAGCGCAAGAACGGAACCGGCGGCGAGCAGCTTTGGCATTTGCGCAAATCATGGCTGTTTAACCGCATCGCTGAGATAGGCCCTTAATCTCATTGACTCCCCGGCACCACAATCCGGCAACCTTCAGGCGGCCGCCCGGCGATGGCGCAGCCGGCCCGCATTTCACTGAAGCGCTAGATAATTTCAGCGTTCGGGTGTGACCATCTTCTCCTTTTTGCAACAGTTCACCTGTTAGCTTGTTTCCATCGCGAACAGTCGCGCGGCACGAGGGGACTTGCTGTTGGAGTAGTTTGTGAAAAAGAGACCTGCGAAACATTTCCTCCTCGCCTCTGATTTCGATCAGACGCTGAGCTTCAACGATTCAGGGTTCGAGTTGAGTGAACTGCTCGGAGTCACCAACTTCGAGCAAAAGGTTGCCGGCCTCTCGGCCAGCCACCTCGTGCAGCAGGGCGGCGAACTTGCCTACCTGATACGCCACGATCCCGAATTCCGCGGTGTGCGCCGCGAACACCTCATCGAAGCCGGCAAACGTGTGCGCCTGAAGAAGGGACTGCCGGCCTTCGTCAAATTCCTGGAGCGCGGCGTAGTCGGCAATCAGTTTTCTTTCTACGTGGTGTCCGCCGCGCCCCGCGAGGTCGTCGTGTCGGCCCTCGAAGGCATCGTGCCCGCCGATCACATCTACGGAACGGAGCTCGACTACGACCCGCAGTCGGGTGAAGTGCGCTCGATCAATCGTGTTCGCGCCGGCTACGGCAAGGTGGCGGTGCTCGACGAGCTCGGTAATCGTCTTGGAATCACTTCGGATCGCGTGATCTACGTGGGCGATGGCAGCTCGGATATTCACGTGATGCTCCACGTGAACAACGGTGACGGATTCACGATCGCGGTATCGGAAAACCGCCAGCTCGCGCGTATCGCCGAAAGCACGGTGCTCAGCGACAACGCGAGCAGCGTGCTGGTGCCGGTGCTCGACCAGGTGCTGGGTCTGGGCACGAGTGAGATCCGCGCGCTGCTCGAATCGACGGGCCTGGTGCTCGATGACTGGCAGCGGGCGCGCACGGATCGCGTGCTGATCCGCGAGTGGGTGCCGCTGGCGTCGGCAGTCTGAGGCCAACACATGACAGACATTCTGGGTTGGGTGGCCACCGCCGTATTCGTCGGCTCTTACTTCTTCACGCGTCCCGCATTGCTGCGCGCCGCACAGATGGCGGGCGCGACGCTGTGGATCGTCTATGGCGCCATGATCGGCGCGATTCCGGTCGTGGTCGCCAACGGCCTGGTGTTTGCGGCTGCGGCCTGGACGTTGTTCCGGGCGCGACAAACGCTGACCAGCGCCTGACGGCCGGCTTACGATGGCAGCCCATGGCGACCATCACTCTCATCGGACCCGGCGCGATCGGCGCGACGCTTGCGGCCTGGCTTTCGCAGAATCGTGAGCACCGCGTAACCGTCGCGGTACGCACGCCATTCGATTCCATCGTGTTGAACACGCCGAGCGGACGCATCGAGGCGACGCCGCGGGTGCTCTCCGATCCCGATCAAGGGGAACCTGCGGACTGGGTGCTCACCACCACGAAGGCCTACGACTCCGCCTCTGCGGTGCGCTGGTTCGGGAAAAACCTGGGCCCGAATAGCCGCCTCGCCGTGATTCAGAATGGCGTCGAGCAGGTCGAACGATTCTCCCCGTATCTCACCGCGGATCGAATCGTGCCGGTCATGATCGATTGCCCGGCAACCCGTCACGCGCCAGGCGTCGTGACCCAGGGTGGCCCCATACACATGGTCGTGCCCGCCGGTGCAAATGGCGCGCAGTTCGTGGAGCTCTTCGCGCGTTTGAATCTCGATGTCCGTGAGACGCCGGATTTCGTTACGGCCGTCTGGAAGAAGCTCTGCCTCAACAGCGCGGGTGCGGTCTGCGCGGTGCTGCTCGAGCCCGCCGGCATCGCGCATCACGATGGCGTGGCGCAGATCCTCAATGCCATCGTGCGCGAGTGTATTGCCGTCGGTCGAATGCGCGGCGCCGTACTTGCCGATGAGATCGCCGACGAGATCGTCGACCGCATGCGCCGCGGCCCTCGCGACGCCACCAACTCGATGCTGGCCGACCGGCGCGCGGGGCGTCCCATGGAGATAGACGCGCGCAACGGAGTGATCGTCCGTTATGGCCGCGAACACGGCGTCCCGACTCCCATGAATGCGCTCATGGTGGCGATGCTCGATGCGGCGCAGGATTCCCGTCGCGGTGGCGCATCGTGATATCTGATTTGCAATAGCACGCGACCAATCGCCGGTTTGCCAACGCGCCCTTGATGTGTTGATATCGATAACAGATACGGTTGTTACCGCGCGGCTGAGGTAGGAGGCAAGGTGTTCGAACCAGGGGGCCACAGCCCGGGCGACATGCCCGAGCATGTAGTCAGGCAGGCCGCGGGCGATACGCGCCCCGGAACTGCCAGTTAGCCGGATGTCATCGATGCGCCGGCGTAACTACGCTTTATTGAGCGGCTTTCTGTTCTTCTACTTTCTGGCGCAGGGCGCCACGATTTCGCTGCTCTCTATCTGGTACAGCAAGGCGCTCGGTTTGAGCAGCACCGAGATCGGATTCGTGTTCTCCGCGAATTTTGTCGGCGCAATGATTTCCCAGCCAATTTACGGCTTCGTCTCCGACAAGATCGGTCTCCGGAAACACTTGTTGTGGGGCATCGCCGTTCTGTGCATGAGCTGCGGCGTGTTCTTCAAATACGCATACGCGCCACTATTGCAATCCCACTTGTTTCTCGGCGCCTGTCTCGGCGGACTCTACCTGGGCATCACTTTTCTGGCGGGCAGCTACGCGATCGAGTCGTACGTGGACAGGGTAGGCCGAAAATACGGATTCGAGTACGGCCGCGCGCGACTTTGGGGCTCGCTGGGTTTCGCGTGCGCCGCCTTCGTTTCAGGGCATCTGTACAACATCGACGCTTTTCTCAACTACGCGCTCGCATCTCTGGCCGGGGTGATGTTGGTGCCAGTGCTGCTCGCGTCGCGCATCGAGCCGAGCCAAGACGAGAAGCAGGAGGCAGCGGCGCTCAAAATGCGCGATTCCTTCGCGATCCTTCGAATGAGGGAGTTCTGGGGTTTCATGGTGCTGATCCTGGGGGTCACGAATCTGTACCTCGTCTACGACCAGCAGTTCCCGCGGTATTTCGCCTCGTTGTTCTCGGACCCCGAAGTCGGCAGGACGATGTTTGGGTATCTGAGCTCCGCGCAGATCTTCGTCGAGGCGGGGATGTTGTTCGTTGCGCCGTGGATCGTTCGCTTCACCGGCGCCAAACGTGGCTTGTTGCTCGCCGCGTCCATCATGATCGTGCGCATAGCAGGGTCGGGCATCGCCGAGGGCCCCATCAGTATTTCCTGCATGAAGATGCTGCATTCGCTGGAGCTTCCGATCCTCATCGTCTCGGTATTCAAGTACATCGCGTTGCACTTCGAGGGCCGGTTTTCCTCGACGGTATACATGGTGGGCTTCAGCTTCGGTCACTCGTTAGGCCTGGCCGTGCTGTCGCCCCTGGCTGGCAGATCGTATGACTTCCTCGGATTCCAGGACACCTATCTATCGATTGCGGGGCTCGCGCTGCTGTTCCTCCTGTGGTCGTGGTTCAGCCTCACGCCGGATGCCGCGGCGGGCCGTGCCGCCGCGACCTCCGGACCGATCCCGCTCAACTCAACCCGCCTTCGATCGGAACCATGAACGCCGACATACCCCGGGCGCGCTTGCGTCTGAACGCTGATCACGTGAACGCGGTCTGCAAGGAGCCGCTGCAGCGAGCCGATGAGCTGAATCGGGCGCCGAGTCCGGATGTCGTCCTGATCAGGGACGGTATCGCGTTTGCGATTGCGAAGATCGACCAGAATCTGCTCCGGTTTGGTGACCGATTCCCCACACCTTCGAGTGTCCGCGGGTCGTACGGTGTCATCGGCAATATCGAGTGGACCAACGGTTTCTGGACCGGCATGTTGTGGCTCGCCTATGAGATGACCGGCGATGCGCGCTACCGCCGGACCGCGGAATCCCACGTCGCGAGCTTCCTGCAGCGAGCTCGCGAGCGAGCTCACCTCGACCACCACGATCTCGGCTTTCTCTACACGCTGTCCTGTGTCAGCAGCTACAAGCTCACCGGGAGTTCGATTGCCAGGGAAGCGGCCCTGGAGGCCGCGAGGCTGCTGCTACGGCGCTATCTACCTGCCGCTGGGATCATCCAGGCGTGGGGCGACCTGTCGGATCCGGCACAACGCGGCCGGATGATCATCGACTGCAATCTCAATCTGCCGCTGCTGTATTGGGCAACCGAGATGACCGACGATGCGTGTTTTGCGAACGCCGCGGATCGCCACCTTGAGCATGCGGCCATGCACCTGGTGCGTGCCGATGGCTCGACATTCCACACCTTCCAAATGGACGCCGAGACAGGAGCGCCGCTCGGAGGGAAGACCCATCAGGGTCGATCGGATTCCTCCTGCTGGGCGCGAGGACAGGCTTGGGGAATTTACGGTTTCCCGCTGGGTTTTCGTTACCTTCGCAATCCGCAGTTGTTGCGGATTTCAAAGCGATTGGCGAACTACTTCCTGAATCGCCTGCCGGACGACCACGTCTGTTATTGGGACCTGGACTTCACTTCTGGTGACCAGCCTCGCGACAGCTCCGCGGCCGCCATCGCAGCGTGCGGACTGCTCGAACTCGCGGGTCTGCTGCCGCGCGCCGATACGGAACGACATCAATATGAAGCGGCTGCGGGTGTCATCGTCGGCGGGCTTGTATCGCGATATCGAACCGCGCGCGAGTCGAGCGAGAGTGGGCTCCTGCGACATGCCGTTTACCACCTGCCGAACAACGTCGGTGTGGACGAGTCCTGTATCTGGGGCGATTACTTCTACTTCGAGGCTTTGGTCCGTCTGAGTCGCCCATGGACGTCGTACTGGTGAACTCTCATCACAAACGCCGGGATTTTTCGCGCCGCGCGCTGGTCGGCGGCGTTGGAGCGATTGCTTTGACCGCCGGCACGGGCTGCGGTCTGTTGCGCAGCCGTGATCCAGGCGGCGGCAAGGAGCCACTGAACGCAAGGCAGGCAAAAATTTACGCCGTGCTTTCGCCGAGCGGACTGCTGCTTCTTCAGTTGTGCGTACCGCGGTTGGGTGTTCACCAGCCAACAACCTGGGAAGTACGCCATGGCAAGCACGTGATCCTGCTGCCAAGTGCGCTTGGCCTGCGACTTGCGGACGGCAATTTGTTAGGACCCGGAGCCTGGATCACGGGTCATCGCCGCTCCAGCATCAATGCAAGCTGGCATCCCCCCTATGGGATCCGCAGTGAGTATCAGAATCGATGCGAAGAGCTGGCCTTGCAGCTCACCGATCCAGCTTCCGGTATCGAGTTCGAAATAGTTGCGCGCGTCTACGACGAGGGTGTCGCGCTGCGCTACATCCTTCGAGCCATGCCGGTCCATGATGCCAGTCTGGAACTCGCCGGCGAGGCGACACATTTCCGGTTCCCGCCGGACGCGCAGCTCTACGCAAGCCGGGACGAAGGCGAATATTCGATATCGAGCGTTCGCTCGCTCGCACCCGTGCCTCACCCGGACCTGACCACCAGCAGCGATCCGGAGGTGCTCGCAGACATCCCACTCACGGCGCAGCTTCCGGGCGGTCAAACGCTCGTGGTTACGGAGTCGGATCGCCTCGGATATCCGCGCATGATGATGCGCTCGGCGGCCGACAACCCGGACGCCCTCGTGACGCACTTGATGCGATTTCCCGGGCGCGCAACCGGATATTCGGGGCCGGGCGAAACAGAACCCCAGGAAAACTTCCGGGTGCGGCTGCCGTTTGCAACACCATGGCGGGTTGTGATGGTGGGCATGCAAAGCCGCGAAGTGATCGAACATGCGGGCCTCGTGCAATCGCTGGCAACGCCAAGCTTGTTGGATGACACTAGCTGGATTCGGCCAGGTCGCGCCATCCGCTCCTTTCGCGACAACACCACTGCGGGCGGATTGGCCTGCGTCGATTTCGCGGTCCGACGAAAACTCGAGTACATAGAATTCGATGCGCACTGGTACGGTGATGGAACCGATCCGAGCGATGCAACGGTTCCCATCGGCGGCCTCGATATCGAACAGATCGTACGCTACGCGCACGCGCGAAACGTCGGTGTAATCCTCTACGTCGATCGAGTGCCGGCGATGCGCCAGCTCGACGAAATCCTCCGCACCTATTCCAGATGGGGAATTGCCGGTATCAAGTTCGGGTTCATCTGGGAAGGCCGCCAGTCCGACGTGCAGTGGATTTTCGATATCGTGAAGAAGTGCGGCGAACACCGCATGTTGGTCAACCTGCACGACAATCTGCGGCCGGCCGGACTCGAGCGGACGTTGCCTAACTATATGACGCTCGAAGGTGTGCGCGGCAACGAGCAGTTTCCGACGGCGCGGCACAATGTGACTCTGCCATTCACGCGAAATGTCGCGGGTCCCATCGACTATACGATCTGCTACGCGCATCAGAAGAATCAGACGACCAACGCACATCAACTGGCCATGGCCGTGGTGTACTACAGCCCGCTCGCCTTCCTGTATTGGTACGACAAGCCTGACAAGTACGCCGCGGGCGATTGGCCGGCACTCAACTTCTTCGATGAGTGCCCGACGATCTGGGATGAAACCCGCGCTCTCGCCGGGGAGATCGGCGAATACGTCGTGGTCGCGAGGCGGCGCGGCCAACGCTGGTTTCTCGGCGCGATGACCAATGAGGCACCCCGCAGGATCGAGGTGCGCCTGTCGTTCCTTGGGGCGGGTGTGTGGAACGCGCGTATTTTCGCAGACGGCATCGAGGCCGCGGAACCCAACCAGACGCCCGTCCTCATCGGCGAACGAGAGGTTGACTCCAATCAATCGCTCCTGCTTTCTCTCGCGCCATCGGGCGGTCAGGCGATACTCTTTGACAAGCCAGGAAGTTCTACGCTGGCGGAGCGGTAGAGCCTCTCACGATCAGCGAGCATTCCAGCCGGTGGTGTACGGGCGCTTGCTGTTCCCCGGATCGCTGCCCGCGCACAATGTCTGCCATCAGGGATACGGCCGTGCTGGCCATGTTCGAGATTGGCTGGTGAATCGTCGTCAGTGGTGGCCAGAGGGTCGCGGCGATCGGCGCATCGTCGAAACCGCCCACGCTGAGCTCCTCGGGAAGTCGCAGGTTCATGCCATGCGCCAACGCAAACACGCCGGCGGCCATGTCATCGTTGGCCGCAAAAATTGCACTCGGTCGCGGCGACAGGTTCAATAGTTTTCGCGTTGCCTCGAATCCGGATTTGAACGTGAAATCCCCCGCAACCACGAAGGATGCACGCACCGCGAGACCGTTCTCGTCCATTGTCTTGCGAAATCCAGCTTCGCGCCGCTGCGCGGGAGAGTGTTCGGCGCGGCCTTGAATGAACGCGATTCGTCTGTGCCCGAGATCGATCAGGTGTTGCGTCATGGCGGTAGCACCTTTGAAGTCGTCGATGCTGACTGATGGAATCGGCGGCCGCATCTCCGCGGTCGCGAACGCAAGCGCGGCAATTCGCGACTTGCTCAGCAGCTCGAGCGCCGCTGGGGAATCGGACAGCGGCGGTGGAAGGATTACGCCGTCGACCCCCGTCCTCACCAGTCGGCGAAGCGCTTCGAGTTTCTGTGGATCTTCGATGGCGGGCTCGACCAGCAGGTGCGCTCCGATTCGAGTGCTCTCTCCGTAGGCACCCAGCAGAAACTCGCCAAGAATCGACGATTTCGGATTGGTGAGAACGATACCGATGCGCACCGAGCCTGCACGTGCGGCGCGCGCGGCGATGTTGGTGCGGTAGTTCAGTTCCTGGATCGCCGCGAGGACTTTGTCGCGCAATGCCTGCCTGACCGGAACCGAACCGCTCACGACCCGTGAAGCGGTCATTGATGAGACCCCGGCGAGCGTGGCCACATCGTGGATAGTCGGTGCGCGAGTCGCAGCCTTTCTTGCCTTCTTCGCCTTCTTCATAAAGTTAACGATAACAGAGAATTGACTCCAATCCATAGAATTGCGGGCAAAGGTGCGAGCAAAGCCTGGCAAATTCGTGCAAAACGAGGCAGCAGAATTGTGATTTACCGCTCGTCGCACGCACTTGCCTTGCGTTGCTGCTATCGATAACATCGGTTCGTGATTGGTCGGCGGCAACCGGGGGAAAGCAGCATGCAAGCGAAGGGATTCCGATGCCAGTTCTCGCTCGACGGCGCTGCCGCGAAGACTTCGCTCATCGCATTGGCAACACTCTGGAGCGGCGCCACCGCCGCGCAGGAAGCTGAAAGGAAAGTTCTCGAGCCAATCGAAGAGGTTGTCGTCACGGGCATCCGTGAGAGCCTGGAGAGCTCCGCCGCAATAAAGCGCAATTCGCTCGAGGTGGTGGATTCGATTACCGCCGAAGACATCGGCAAGCTGCCGGACTCCAATGTCGCTGAGACGATGACACGCATACCCGGCGTGCAGGGGTATCGTTATGGCGGGGAGGGCGCTTCCCCGGTTGGCGTTGGCAGCGGCCTCACCATTCGCGGCCTTTCGGGCCAGACTGCATCGCGCGTCGATGGACGCGCCTATTTCACCGCTGGAAATCGCGAGTTCAATATCGAAGGCGCCATACCCGGCATGATCGCGGGCATCGACGTCTACAAGAACCCCGATGCGCAGCACATCGAAGGTGGTATCGGCGGCCTGGTGAATATTCGCACGCGTCGACCATTGGACTTCGACGGGCTGACGTTGAGTGCCGCCACGAACCTGCGTTACAACGATCTCTCCGAGTCCCTCCAACCCGACTTTTTCGGGTTGTTCTCCAACCGTTGGGATGCCGGCGATGGCGAATTCGGGTTTCTGATCGCGGCGAACGTACAAGAGAGCCATAACCGTTCCGACTCAAATCCTGGAAACGGCGGCACCTCACTCAGGCGCGCAATCCGTGCGGATTCGGCCGAATACACGACAACCGCCGGGGCCAACCAGGCATACGCTGGACAAGGCGATGTGTGGTTTCTTGCCGATGTGCCCAACCCGCTCGCGCTCACGACGACCGAACGTGCAGATCTCATCACGGCCGCGACGCAACAGGCGCCGATCTTCGAGGAAGACATTCTGCGTACCCGGCGCGGTTTCAATGCGGCGTTTCAATGGAAGCCGTCGGACGACCTCGAGTTCTACGCGGAGACTAACTACAACTACTATCTCTACCACCAGGAATACCGGTTCCTGTTCGCCAACGATACTCGCACGGTTCAAGCTCTCGCGATCGCGCCATTCGAGCTGACGGAAGGGTTGGCAAATCGCAATATCAACGGCGGAAGCGACGAAATCCTGGCCGGTCAGCGACTGGTCAGCGGGACGTTCCTGGACTCGACGCTGAGTACCGCGGGCGGCGATGAAGATCATCCTTATGAGACGGTAATCTATGCCGCCGGATTCAAGTGGAATGCGGGCGACAACCTCGAGCTCGGCTTCGACGTCGCCTACGTCAAGGCAGACCAGCACTCGGACAATCGTTCGGTCAATAGCGTATCGGCGCCCGGCCTGACCTGGGATGTTTCACGTGATCTGGATACCGCCCCACATCAGATAGGCTTCGAGGGCGGGCCGGCGCTGGATGCTTCCACGACCTGGATGTTCAGCGACTACGGGAACGGCACCAACTCCCGGTGGGACGATGAAGGCCTGGCCGCTCAGCTCGATGCAACCTATCGACTCGATACCGCCTTTCTCAGGGCGATCAAGTTCGGTACGCGCTGGGCCACGCAGGAAGCCCGTTTCAACAACTACAACTTCAGCGGTCGACCGCTCACGACCAACGGCCTGCCACTGTCAGCGGATCGTTCGAATGGCATTTCATTTGCGGCTCTTCAGGACCTGACCGAGCGTGCGCCTGACAACTGGATGGACGGTGAGGCCGGATACCCGGGCGGATACGCGGTGTTTTCGCCGTCGTCTCTGCTCGGAGACAACGTTCGCAATCGTTTCCCATTGGCGGGAATTCCAGCCGAAGACTCGCTTCCGGAAAATTTGCCGCAGCGACGTTTCGCCCGCGAGGACACGCTCGCCCTCTATGTACAGGGTGAATTCTCGCTGTTCAACGAACGGATCAGCGGCAACGCCGGAGTCCGTGTCGTGAAGGCAGATCTCACGGCGCGAGCGATGGTCGTAAATGTGCCGGGACCTGGAGTCACGCCCAACTCGTCGAGCAACGGCTATACGGACGTCCTGCCCTCGCTGAATGTCGTAGGGCACGTGACAGACGAATTCCAGGTGCGATTCGGCTATGGCAAGGGCCTCACGCGACCGGCGCTCGATGCGCTGAATCCGTCGTTGGTTGTGAACACCACCAATGGGACCGGCAGCCGCGGCAATCCGGAACTCGACCCCCTCACGGCCGATAGCTTCGACCTGTCGGCCGAATGGTATTTCAGCCCTGTCGGCTATCTATCGGTGGGTTTGTTCGACAAGGAGATCGACGGCTTCTTCACGGGCGTTTCGGAGTGCGAGTCGGTGGCGGGCGTTCCCGCTTATGCCGGCGCGACTCCCAACGGCTGCATCGGCGGCCAGTATTTCATCACACGCACCGTCAATTCCGAACCGGGGTACGCACGTGGCGTGGAAGTCGCCGGGCAAACTTTCTTCGACTTCCTGCCCGGCGTGTTCAGTCATTTCGGTGTGCAAGGATCCTACGCGCACGTGGAGACCGAAAACCCGGTGCGCTTCACGCCCAACGGCCCGATCTTCAACGTGGCGCAGGCGTTCCAGTCGGAAGACAACTATGTCGTCGCTGCGCTCTATGACGACGGCAAGATCTCATCGCGGCTGGTGTACACCTACCGCTCCGACTACGTGTTGTTCGGCGTTGCGCAGAATCCGATCGACGGACGATATCTGCAGGGCTATGGCATCGTC
>DASTTJ010000057.1:0-2263 GCA_035760205.1 Steroidobacteraceae bacterium
CTCCGCGGCGAACGGATACCGGGCCATGAGCGCTTCGTAAATGCGGACGGCCAGCGGGTAGTCACCCTGGATGAGCGCGCGGTGGGCGCGCTCGTACACCACTGCCGGGTCCGTCATCGGGCCCTCGGCGCCGTCGCGGGACTTGCAGCCGGTGAGGCTCAAACCAAGGGTGATAAACAGGAGTGCCAGGCTACCGGCGGTACGCTTTGCTCGCATGGAAGGTTTTGCCGTTTCTCGTTTGCCGGTATCTATTGTTTGAAATGGTCGCCGGACGCGTGAAGTATAGCGGCCCCGCTCAGCCATCGGACCAAAAGGTTGCCCTCCAAGTTCCAGACTCATCGCCTCGATCTGCCCCCCGATTTCGCCGGGAGGCGGCTGGATCAGGCACTTGCGCAGCTTCTGCCGCAGTACTCGCGTACGCGGATCCAGCGGTGGATCGAGGAGGGGGCGGTGCTGATCAATGGCCTCGTGCCCCGCGCCCGCGACGTGGTCACCGGGGGCGAATCTGCCACCGTCGAGGCGCGGTTGCCGCCGGAGTCGGGCGTTGCCGCCGAAAAGCTGCCGCTCGACATAGTCCACCAGGACGCCCAGGTCCTGGTCATCAACAAGCCGCCGGGCATGGTGGTGCACCCCGGTGCGGGCAATCGCGAGCACACGTTGCAGAACGCGCTGCTGGCGCATGACGCGAAACTCAAGCGCGTGCCGCGCGCCGGGCTCGTGCATCGCATCGACAAAGACACCAGCGGGTTGTTAGTTGTGGCGCGCACGCTCGAGGCGCACACGGCGCTGGTGGCGGAGCTCGGCGCACATGAGATCGAGCGCGAGTACCTGGCCTTGTGCACCGGCGCCATGACCGGCGGCGGTACGGTGGATGAACCCATCGGACGGCATCGCACACAGCGCACGAAGATGACGGTGCGCAGTGATGGCCGCAAAGCCGTCACGCACTTCCGCATCGAGAAACGCTTTCGCGCACACACGCTGGCGCGCGTGCATCTGGAAACCGGGCGCACGCACCAGATTCGAGTGCACATGGCGCACGTGGGTTATCCCATCGTCGGTGACCCGGCGTACGGTGGCCGCCGCAAATTGCCCGCCGGAGCGTCGCCCGAGTTGGTCGATGCTCTGCAGACCTTCCCACGCCAGGCATTACACGCGGCGCGCCTCACCCTCACGCATCCGAAGTCGGGTAAGCGGGTGAGCTTCGACGCGCCGCTGCCGGGTGACCTCGCCGGGTTGTTAGACGTGCTGGCGCGCGATCTCGCCGAGCCGCGGCGGAAGAAGTGAGTCTGTCGAGATGAGTCAGGCATCGCTGTTGCAGGTTGACTGGTCCCTGCCTGCGGGCGTGCACGCCGCATTTACCACACGTGTGGGTGGCGTGAGTGCGGCGCCGTGGGATTCGTTCAATGTGGCGACACATGTCGGTGATGCACACGCCGATGTCGCCGCGAATCGCGCTCGACTCAAGACACTGCTCGCGCTACCCGCAGAGCCCGCGTGGCTCAGCCAGGTGCACGGCACCGTCGTCGCCGATGTGGATTCGCACCCGCAAGGCGTCATCGTTGCGGATGCCGCCGTTGCGCGTCAGCCGGGACGCGTCTGCGTGGTGATGGTGGCGGACTGCCTGCCCGTGCTGTTCGCCAGCCGCGATGGCAGCCGCATCGCCGCGGCGCACGCCGGGTGGCGCGGCCTCGCGTCAGGCGTGCTCGAGCAGACCGTGAAGGCGTTGGGCGTGCCGGGAGAGGAGCTCACGGCGTGGTTAGGCCCTGCGATCTCGCAAAAACATTTCGAAGTGGGTGATGAGGTCCGCGAGACTTTCCTGAAATTCGACCGGGCCGCCAATTCGCGTTTCAAGATGAACGCGCGCGGCCGTTGGCAGGCAGATCTGGCGGGGCTTGCGCGCCTGAGGCTTGCGTCGATGGGATTGACGACTGTTCTCGGTGGAGATTGTTGTACCTACGCGGACCCCGAGCGGTTCTATTCGCACCGGCGCGATGGGAAAGGCGGGCGGATGGCGGCGCTGATCTGGCGAGACTCTCCACGTTTCAGCGAAAACTGAAGCTACGCGCGCTGTCAAGATCAGTTTGGCCTCGAAGACGCCAATTACTCGACGAAGAATTCCGGCGTCTACTGGGTCTTTCGACTCCCTCGTGACAGATACATGGAATGGCGCGAATAGTGTCTGCGTCGATGGGAGTCGTCCGATGCGCAATGCCCTTCAGGCCTTCGTTGTCTACTTGCAGCACTCGTTAGGCAGAGCTGC
>DASTTJ010000058.1:0-9475 GCA_035760205.1 Steroidobacteraceae bacterium
TGGGCAGATAGTCGTCGCGCAGGCGGAAGACCTGCCCGCCGCTCGCCACCGCGTTGACACGCTCGCGCGTGACCTGGATGGTCTCGACGATCGAGACGATGGGCACGACGTAGACTTCCTTGCCGACGCGCGCGAGCTGGCCATCCAGGATTGCGAGCGTGAGCGGCAGGCGGATGCGGATGGTGCTGCCCTTCCCCTGCATCGAGAAGATCTGGATGTGGCCGCCGAGTTCGTTGATGTTGCGGCGAACCACGTCCATGCCGACGCCACGCCCGGAGACGTCGCTGACGACGTCGGCCGTGGAGAAGCCGGGCGCGAAGATCAGGTTGAGAATGCGCTCTTCGGACAGTTCCACTTCGTTGGTGACGAGGCCACGCTCGAGCGCCTTCTTGAGAATCTTGTCCTTGCGCAATCCGCCGCCGTCATCGCTGACTTCGACGATTACGTTGCCGCCCTTGTGATAGGCGTGCAGGCTGATGGTGCCGTGTTCGGTCTTGCCCGCGGCGGCGCGCACGTCGGGCATTTCGATGCCGTGGTCGATGGAATTGCGCACCAGGTGTACCAGCGGGTCACCTATCTTCTCGAGCACGGTCTTGTCTAGCTCGGTGGTATCGCCAGTGACCTTCAGTTCGATTTTCTTGCCGAGCCGCTGGCCGAGATCGCGCACCAGGCGCGGGAAACGGTTGAACACGAAGCTGATGGGCAACATGCGCACGCGCATGACGCTTTCCTGCAGCGCGCGCATGTGGCGTTCGAGCTGCGCGAGCGCGGAGCGAAGTTCACCCGCCTCGCGACCTTCGAGCGGCGCCGCAAGCTGGCTCAAGACGGATTGCGTGATGACGAGTTCGCCGACCGAGTTCAGCAATTCATCGATCTTTTCGATGCTGACGCGGATCGATCCGCCGTCCGGGTTGGCGCTGCGCGTGGCGGCTTCAACCACCGGGGCTGCGGGGACGGGGGTGGACACTTCGGCAACCGGTGCGGCTGGTGCGGCCGCAACGGGTTCGCCACCGATGCGTTCAATGGTGAGCTCGCATTCGCTCTCCGCCCACTCGAACACAGCCTGTACGGCGGCGCGGTCGATTTCGCCGAGCAGCTCGAGATTCCATCGCAGGCGGCAGATTTCAGGGTCGAGATCGGTCAGCGCGGGGATGCCACCGGCATCCACCGACACCTTTAGAATTCCGAGCGTCGACAGCTCGCGCAGGATGCGCAGCGGATCGTTGCCGTGACGAAGCAGATCGGGACCGGGAATGAATTTGATGCGCCAGCCCGCGGGCGGTGGCGGTGCGCCCGGCGCTATTGCGCTGGCGGGCGACGTCGCCGCGGCGGGTGCAGCGGCAGCGGGAGCGGCAGCGGTCGAAGCACTCTCGCTCATGATGCGCTCGAGCTCGGCGCGCAGCGTGGCGACGCCAGCCGTGTCGATCGCTTCCTTGCGCTGCGTGGCGATGAGCATGGCGCGCATCGCGTCGCCGGAGCGCAGCAGCACATCGACGATGTCGGGGCGAACCTGGCGCTTGCCGGCGCGCAACTGGTCGAGCAACGTTTCGAGCACGTGTGTGAAGCCGGCCACTTCGTTGAAGGCGAAGGTCGCGGCGCCGCCCTTGATGGAGTGCGCCACGCGGAAAATGGTGTTGATGAGCTCGGCGTCGACTTCACCGGCCGACAGCTTGAGCAGCGCCGCCTCCATCGAGTCGAGCGCTTCGAAGCTTTCTTCGAAGAAGATTTCGTGGAACTGAGTGAGGTCGAGAGTCATGCCGGGTATTCCAGCAACGGACTGACGCCAAGTAGTTCGATGGCCGCATCCAGCGTTGGCGATCGACCGGTCCATTTGTACGCCACGCCCTTCTCCAGGCAGTCGAGCGCAAACCCGACGATCAGCTGAATGCCAGCGGTATCCACCAGCTCGACACTGCCGCCGTCGATTTCGTAGGGTCCGGGCAACGCCGCCTGCGCGAGCAGATGGGCGCGCACTGCCGCGGCTTCCTGGATCGTGCACGAGGTGCCGAGGACCACGCGGCCCTGCCGGGCGCCTTGTGCAGCCGGAGCGGGAACGGCGGCGGGAGCGGGAGCCGGGGTGGCAGTGGGAGCGGGGGCGCGAACAGCAGCGGACGGAGCCGCGCGGACATGCCGAGGGGCCGCCGATGCCTTCGAGCGCGATTTCTTGCGCGAAACTTTCATGGAATCTGTCAAACCAGGTTTACGCGCATCAAGCGCCCGCAAGACGTTGTCGGCCGTAAGGGGCCGATCGTTGAGGGGATGTTCATCACATCCTCTCAAGCGATCTTCATGGTTTCAGCGTCGGCCTTACGGGGATCGCCACATTCGTGCAACCGCCTTAATAGTTTGGCTTCCGCGCGCGTAGTTCCGCAGCTCGTGACGATCTCGTCGATGCTGGCACCACTTCGCGCCATTCGAATGGCGGTCTCGTAGCCGCGCGTGTTTACGCTGGCCGTCGAAGGCGCCTGGCGCGGAGTCGGGGCCTGGGCCAAAGCCTGGGCCTGGGTCTGCGCCTGTGTGACCCGCGTTCCGAGCGACTCGATCGCACCGCCGAGGGCGATCACCTGGCCGGACAACTTGCGGATCTCACCGAGCGCCGTTTCAAGGCGCGCCGCGACGTGTGCGCTGGCCTGTTCGGCCTGACGACGTCCGCGCACCAGCGCCCAGGCGAAGCCCGCGAAAGCCGCGAGCAGCAACACCGCGCGCAAACCGTAAATCCACTCCGCCGAAAATTCGATATGCATACCCAAGCTCCTGACTCGCCGGAGGAATCACGCGTCAAGGAATCGACGGCGTGAGCCGGCAATAGAGAACGGAGCAGGAACCGTGCCAGCGCCAATGCGCCTGGCAATCGATATCAGTTCGGCGTGCGGAACGGTTTCACGGCGGCGGCGGCGACTGGCGCGCCGCCGGTCGACGGCGCGGCGGACTGCGCGATGGGCTGCGCCTGTGCGGGGTCCGGTTGCGCGGACTCACCCGGTTGCGCCGGCTCGCTGGCCACTCCGCGGTCTTCGCCGAATGCATCTTCGGGGGCCTGGTCGCCGGCCAGGATGACGATGAGCACCCGGCGGTTCGCGTTGCGTCCCTCGATTGTCAGGTTGCTCTGCGCCGGACGGAACTCGCCAAGTCCGATGACCGCAAGCCGCGCGGGATCCACGCCGCCCCTGGCAAACAAATGCACGACGCTGGCGGCGCGCGCGGCGGACAACTCCCAGTTCGACGGGAAGGTGGATGTGTTGATCGGGCGATTGTCGGTGTGACCTTCCACACGCACCGGGTTCGGATACTTGGCGAGCGTGTCGGCGAGAATCGAGAGCGGCGGCAGCGCGGCATCGGACAATCGGGCGACGCCGCTCGCGAACAGGATGTCGGTACGAATCTCGACCTCAACCCACGTCGAATGCCGGCGCACGGCGATCATGTCGGCATCGATCAGCGGCGCCAGCGCTTTCTCGATTTCGTCGGCCACGCGGCCCAGTGCCGGTGGCACGATGACCTTGCCAGCGGTATCGAACCTGTCCGGGTTCTTGCGCCGGCCGTTGCCCAACTGATCGTCGACGGAAATCGCCTCGAGCATCTGGCGCGGCTGACCCTCCATGGTGGCCTGTTGAACGATCGAGACTGCGATGTCGGCGCCGGAACCGCGCGACTTCTCGCCCACCTGAACCGGCTGGAGCGTCTTCGGCGCGCCGCGAAACGCAGCCTGCAGCGAATCGGACAACACGCGGAACTTGCCCTCGTTGATCGAGGAAATCGCGTACATCACCACGAAGAACGCCAGCAGCAGCGTGATCAGATCCCCATAGGGAATCGCCCACGCCTCATGGTTGATGTGATCCTCGTGTTTTTGCTTGCGGGCCATGGGGACATTCCTGATTTGCTAGCAAATGGGGACGGGCCTCACACGAAAACGCGTGCAGGTCCGGCGCTGCTCGGGGAGGCGCGTCCCCATTTGCAGCAAATCAGGAATGTCCCCATTAGTGCAGGAAGCCATGAAGCTTGGATTCAATGGCGCGGGGGTTTTCGCCCAGCACGATCGACACGATGCCCTCGATGATCATCTCGCGCACCTGCGTCTGCTCGGCGACGATGCCCTTGAGCTTGCCGGCGATCGGCAGGAAGAACAGGTTCGCAAGTCCGATGCCGTACACCGTCGCGGTGAAGGCCGCGGCAATACCGTGTCCCAGCTTGGACGGATCGGCGAGGTTCTGCATGACGGCCATGAGGCCGAGCACGGCGCCGATGATGCCGAGCGTGGGCGCGTAGATGCCCATGCCCTCGAAAACCTTGGCCGCGCGATTGTCAGCATGCTCGCGCACACCGACTTCCACTTCAAGAATCGCGCGGATAGCATCCGGCTCGCCGCCATCGACCACGAGCTGCAGCCCGCGTTTCACGAAGGTGTCTTCCTCGCGCTCGATCATCGGCTCGAGGCCTAACAACCCCTGCTTGCGCGCGATGTTGCTCCACTCGACGATCTTCTTGATGAGCTCCTCGGCCTGCAGCGGCGGAGGCTTGAAGATCCAGCTCACGCGACGCATCGCGTGTTTGAACACCGGCAGCGGCGTCTGAATGAAGATGGAGGCAATCGTGCCCACCACCACGATCATGAAAGCGGCCGACGACAGCAGCGCCGTGATGCCCGCGCCCTTGAGCACGGCGCCAACCAGCACCGCGACCAGCGCGAGCACGAATCCAACGGCTGTCAGGATATCCACGACGGCGCCCGCTACTTGCCCGCCGCCATCTGCGACAGCAAGGCGTCGATGTCGTCCTGTCCGGACATGGCATCGGTGCTTTCGATTCCGGCGACCTGCGGACCCAGGCCACGTTCCCAATCCGGCTTCGCTGGCAGGCTGCGAACCAGGCTCGTCACTTCGTTGCCATCGGCAATCTGCACGAGTTTTCCCAGCACGTTTTCGAGCTCATCCACCAGTGCGATGACGCTGCGGATGATCTGACCGGTGATGTCCTGGTAACCCTGTGCCAACAGCAGTTCCGACAAGTTGGAGCGCAGCACGTCGGAATCCGCGCGCGTGCGTTCGAGAAACATTGCGGCGCGCTCCGGCCACAGTGACGCGATCGCCAGGTCGCGATCGCCATAGGCGTCCCACGATTCGAGCAGCATCGCCGAGCCGCGCGCCGCTTCATCGACCAGCGGTCCGCAACCGTCGACGAGATCCATCGTGCGATGCGCCGCCTCGTCGGTGAGGTTCACCACGTGGGTCAGGCGTTTGCGCGCGTCCGGCACTTCGTGTCCGGCCAGCGTGTCGAGACGCGCTTCGGCGCTGAAACGCGCCAGCGCCGACTGCGCCGTGGCGGTGATGCGTTTGAGTTCCGGAAGCAGGCCCACATCCATCTGTGCGCTCAACGCATCGAACGCAAGCCGGAAGCCGGCTGCGTCCCCGCTGTCGAGGGCACACTGCAACGCGGCAACTTGGTCGCGATATCGCTCTGGCTCTGGAGGCATCGTTGCCATGGGGCGCGATGCGTCAGGCCGCAGCGCGACTGGCGAGCATCTTGTCGAGCTTTTCCTTGAGAGTGACCGCGGTAAACGGCTTGATCACGTAACCGCTCGCGCCGGCCTGGACCGCTTCGACGATCTGCTCGCGCTTGGCTTCCGCCGTCAGCATGAGTACCGGCAACTTCGCGAGCTTGGCGTCGGCGCGCACCGCCTTCAGCAAGTCGATGCCGGGCATTCCCGGCATGTTCCAGTCGGTGATCAGCACGTCGAACGAGCCGGCCTTGAGCAGCGGCAGCGCGGTGTTGCCGTCATCGGCTTCCGTAATGTCGTTGTAGCCGAGCTCCTGCAAGAGGTTCTTCACGATACGGCGCATGGTCGAGAAATCGTCGACTACGAGAAACTTAACTGGGTTGCTCACTTTGGTACTCCTTCGCTCATCTATTCGCTGGTCAAATTCGGCCGCTCGTCAAATCCGGTCGCGCCAGCCGGCCAGCCGGGCTTGCAGACGGACCAGCGCCTGGCCATGTATCTGGCAGATGCGCGACTCACTCACTCGCAATGCCGCGCCGATTTCCTTCAAGTTCAGTTCATCGTCGTAATACAGGGACATCACCAGACGCTCGCGTTCCGGGAGACCGCCAATGGCCTCGGAGAGCGCAGCGCGAAAATCTTCATCGACCACATCGCGGAACGGGTCCGCGGAAGAGTCCGTCAATGTCACCTCACCTTCTTCGGTGGTGAGACTCGAAATCTGGCAGCCCGCGGAATCCTCGACGATGCGGTGGTAGTCGCTGAGCTTCATGCCCATGCGCTCGGCCACCTCCACGTCGCGCGCCTCGCGCCCGTATTCAGATTCCAACTCGCGGATCGCCTTGGCGACCGCGCGCGCCTTGCGGTGCACCGAGCGCGGCGCCCAGTCGAGCTTGCGCAACCCGTCGAGCATCGCGCCGCGGATGCGTATGCCCGCGTACGTTTCAAAACTCGCGCCGCGTCCTTCGGAATAGTTCGCGGCCGCTTCCAGCAGGCCGAGCATTCCGGCCTGGATGAGATCGTCCACCTCGACCGACGCCGGCAGGCGTCCTGCCAGGTGGTAGGCGATACGCTTGACCAGCTCCGCATGGCGCATCACCAGCGCTTCGGTTTCCCGTGCACTGGGGCGCTGGCTGTACGCGTTCACACCGGTCATCGGACGACCTCGAGCCGCACCGCGGGACGTCTGATCAGGCGCTCGACAAAAAACTCCACGTTCCCCCGAGGGCCATCCGCTACGGGCCAGTTATCGGCGCGCTGCGCCAGCGTCTTGAGTGCCACCGAGGCCGGGGCGCTGGGGTACGCACTGACAACGGGACGCTGTTCACGAATTGAGCGTCGTAAAAACGCGTCTTCGGGTATTTCGCCCACGTAATCGAGGTCCACCGAGAGGAATCGGGTCGCCACCCGCTCGAATCGCTGGAACAGCGCCTGCCCCATGCCACGCCCGCGCACCTGGTTCACCACCACGCGGAACTGCTTGACCCCATGGTCGCGACTGAGGATTTTGATCAGCGCATAGGCGTCGGTGAGTGAGGCCGGCTCATCACACAACACCACGAGCACCTGCTGTGCCGCCTGGGAAAACTGCAACACGCTGCCGGCAATGCCCGGCGCCGTGTCGATCACCATCACGTCGACCTTGGCAGTGATGTCGCCGAAGGCGCGCACCAGGCCGAGATGCGACAACGTGTCGAGCTCGGCGAGCTCGGCGATGCCGGACGCGGCCGGCACCACTTTGAAACCTTGCGGAGCATCCAGCAGGATCTCCTCGAGCGTGCAATTGCCGGCAAGTACATCGGCGAGCGTGAGCCTGGGGGTGAGCCCGAGGAACACATCGACGTTGGCCAGGCCCAGATCTCCGTCGAGCAGCATGACCTGCTTGCCGCGCGCGGCGATCGATGCCGCGAGATTCACCGCAATGGTGGTCTTGCCGACGCCACCCTTGCCTCCCGTGACCGCAATCACCTGGACCGGCGAACTGCTCGATCGCACGACGCCATCGAGCCGCTGTGCCTTATCGATGGCCATGGGCAGCTCCTGCGATGCGTCGCTGCATGACTTCGTCGTCCGCCGTCGCGCCGTTGCGGCTCGCGATTTCCACCGCGCGGCTCACCAGTGAATGCGAGCGCGCGGGTTGCAGATCTTCCGGCACGCGCTGGCCGTCGCTGATGTAAGCCACCGGCAACTTGTGCCGCACCAGCGAAGACAATACGCCACCCAGACTGACGGCTTCATCCACCTTGGTGATGACGCAGGAGCTGGGCCGCGCCACCGCGAACAGCTTCATGGCCTCTTCGATGGCGCCAGCCTGGATGCTGGCCGGAATCACCAGCGAGGTTTCGATGCGCGACTGCTGCTGGTTCATGAGGCGGAGGCGGCGCGCGAGATCCGGATCACGCGGACTCGCACCGGCGGTGTCGATCAGCACCAGTTGCTGACCGGACAACGCGTCCAGCAATTCCGGCAACTCCGCGACGTCGTAGACTGTGTGTGCGGTGACGCCCAGCAGACGTCCCAGCATGTGCATCTGCTCATGCGCGCCGATGCGCACCGCGTCGGCGGATACCAGCGCCACGCGTCGCGTGCCGTGACGCAACACCCAGCGGGCAGCCAGCTTGGCTAACAAAGTGGTCTTGCCGGCGCCGGCGGGTCCGGCAAAGGCGATGCGCCCGCCGGTCTCGAGCCAGCGATCGCCGGTCACCTGTACGGTGCGCGCGATGGTCGCGAGCGCGAAACGGCGCGCCGCGGAGAAATTCATGTTGGCGGGAATCTTGCGGGCCAGCGAAGCGGCGAGATCCTGCGTGATGCCGAGCTGCGCCAGCTCCTTGAGCATGGCGGCCTGCAGCGGCGAGCGGCGCGACATGTCGTTCCACGCAAGCGTCGCGAGCTGCGCTTCGAGCATGCGGCGCATGTCTTTGACTTCGTTGGCGAGCTCGCTGTGCGGCTGCGCGGCCTGAACCGGCGCGGGCACCACGGCGGGAGCCGCCATGGCCTTGGGCACCAGCGCCTCGGACAACTGCGATGAGGCGCGGCGAACCGGCGCGATATTCTCGGGCTGCGTGGCTTGCGACGCGCCTCGCGGAGCGGCGAACTCGCGCGCAACCTCCACGTCGATCGCGGCCACCACTTCGACCTGATCGCCGATGGTGCCGGTAGACAGGATGACCGCCTCGGGTCCCATGGCTTCACGCACTTGCCCGAGCGCGCTGCGCATGTCCTTGGCGATGTATCTTTGAATTCTCATTCTCTACTCCAGTCCGGCTCTATCTCGCACCGATCGCGGTCACCATGCGGACCTTGCGGTTGTCAGGCACTTCGTTCCACGCGAGCACATGCAACCCAGGCACGCTGACTCGGAAGAACCGCGCCAGCGAGGTGCGCAGTGCTGGCGGCGTCAGCAACACCGCCGGTTCTCCGCCACGTTCTTGACGTTGCGCGGCCTCTGACAATCCACGTTGCAAACGCTCTGCCAGCCCAGGCTCCAAACCCGGTCCGGCGGCGGAATTCGCGAGTCCGTTTGACAATAGGCGCTCGAGTTCTGGCTCAAGTGTGATGACGGGCAACTCTTCGGCGAGTCCGACGATGTCCTGGACGATCTGTCTACCCAGGGCAACCCTGACCTGGGCCTGCAGCACCGCGGGGTCCTGCGATCGCGGCCCGGCCTCCGCCAAAGCTTCGACGATGGCGCGCACGTTGCGGATGGGCACGCGCTCGGCCAGCAGGCCCTGCATGACACGCACGACGGTGGCCAGCGGCAGCACCTTCGGGATCAACTCGTCGACCAGCTTGGGCGACGCCTTGGCCAGGTTCTTCATGAGCTGCTCGGCCTCTTCATGACCGAAGAGCTCGTGCGCATGCGACTGGATCAGGTGCGAGAGGTGGGTAGCGATCACGGTGGCCGCGTCGACCACGGTGTATCCCAGCGACTGCGCATGCTCGCGCAGGCCCGGCTCGATCCACACCGCTTCCATGCCGAAG
>DASTTJ010000059.1:0-7792 GCA_035760205.1 Steroidobacteraceae bacterium
CGACGCTCTTCATCCACGTCGAGCACCATGACTTCGACTTCCTGGCCCGAGTGCACGACCTTGGCCGGGTTGACGTTCTTGTTGGTCCAGTCCATTTCGGACACGTGGACCAGGCCTTCGACGCCGTCTTCGATCTCCACGAACGCGCCGTAGTCGGCGATGTTGGTGACCTTGCCGAACACGCGGGTGTTAGGCGGATACCGTCGCGCGATGTTCTCCCACGGATCCGCGCCGAGCTGCTTCAGGCCCAGCGAAACACGTGAACGCTCGCGGTCGAACTTGAGGATGCGCACGTCGATCTCGTCGCCAACCTTGACCACTTCCGACGGGTGCTTGACGCGCTTCCACGCCATGTCGGTGATGTGCAGCAGGCCGTCGATGCCACCGAGATCCACGAACGCGCCGTAGTCGGTGAGATTCTTGACCGTGCCCTTGAGCACGGTGCCTTCCTGCAGGTTGTCCATGAGCGCGCTGCGCTCGGCGGAGAATTCCTGCTCCACGACCGCGCGACGGGAAACGACAACGTTGTTGCGCTTCTGGTCGAGTTTGATGACTTTGAACTCGAGGGACTTGCCTTCGAGGTAGGCGGTGTCACGAACCGGGCGAACATCGACGAGCGATCCCGGCAGGAACGCGCGGACGTTGTCGATTTCGACGGTGAAGCCACCCTTCACACGGCCCGTGATGGTGCCGGTGACGATTTCGGATTTGTTGAACGACTCTTCGAGGCGCGTCCAGGTGCGGGCACGCTTGGCTTTTTCGCGCGAGAGGCGCGTTTCGCCGGTGCCGTCTTCCATCGCGTCGAGCGCGACTTCGATGCTGTCGCCCGCCTTCACCTCGACTTCGCCGCGTTCGTTCTTGAACTGCTCGAGAGGGATGACGGCTTCGGATTTAAGCCCCACGTTGACGATGACCATGTCGTCGCCTACGGCAACGACGAGGCCTGTGAGGATCATTCCGGGGCGGATGCGCTGGTTAGCGATGCTCTGTTCGAAGAGCTGGGCAAAACTTTCAGTCATTTATTTTCCATTTGCACGGCACAGTGTTGAATAGGCCGTGACAATTGACGCTCGCAGGAAATCCGGTCCCCGCAAGGTAGCGATACACAACCCCGCGTCCGTGCGGAGCAACCTTCAAGCAAACCTCAACGCCAGAGATTGCGCTCGCGCCCAAGCGAGAGGACTCGCTCGACGACGGCTTCGATACTCAATCCGGTGGAGTCGAGTATCAATGCGTCAGGCGCAGGCTTGAGAGGGGCGACCTGGCGAGTGGAATCCCGCAGATCGCGCTCCGCGATCTCCCGCGAAAGGGCGGCAAGACTAGCAGCGGGACCCTTGCCGATCAACTGCTTATGACGTCTTTGGGCCCTTTCTTCGGCCGTGGCCGTCAGGAAGACCTTCAACCGGGCCTCGGGAAAGATGACGGTACCCATATCCCGGCCATCGGCGACCAAACCGGGGGGCTGGGCGAAGGATCTCTGGCGGTCAAACAGGGCCGTCCGAACCGCCGGCCAGGCGGCTACCCGGGAAGCGCCTGCCCCGGCTTGCTCCGAGCGGATCTTGTGGGTGACGTCACGGCCGTCGAGCAGCACCTTTTCTTCGCCTGCGCCCACCAACCCGAATTCCACGCGCATGGAACGGGCCACGGCCACGTGCTCCGCGACGTCGTCAGGGTCAAGGTCCTTGAGGATGCCACCGAGTGCGACCAGCCGATAAAGCGCGCCGCTGTCGAGCAGCTGCCAGCCCACGCGTGAAGCAACGATGCGGCTGATGGTGCCTTTGCCGGAACTCGATGGGCCGTCGATAGTGACGATGGGAACGGAAGAAGTGTCAGGGCTCATTGGCCGGGAAGGCTATCAAGCTTCCCAGGCTTGCAGGAACCGATCGTTCTGCCCGGACGTGCCCAGTGTCACGCGCAGGTGTTCGGGAAGTCCGTAGTTGCCGACAGGCCGCACGATGATGCCGCGGCGAAGCAGAGTGTCGAATCGGTCCTTGGCAAGAGCGCCGGCATGCAACAGCAGGAAATTGCCAGCCGACGGCAACACGCGGGTGCCCGACTTCTCCAGCCGCGCTGACACGCGCACGCGTTCGGCCACCGCGACCTTGACCGCGGCGGCGAGATGCTCCGTGTCCTCGAGCGCCGCCGTGGCGCCGGCGAGGCCCACTACCGACACATTGAATGCCTGACGCACGCGATTGAGCATGCCCGCTACGGACGGATGGCTGATCGCATAACCGACGCGTACGCCGGCGAGGCCATAGGCTTTCGAGAATGTGCGGAACACCACGAGGTTCGGAAATTCACGCAGCCAGTCGACACCGTTCTGCAGGCCGAGACCTCCGGTGTACTCGAAGTACGCCTCGTCGAGCGCGATCAGCAAGTGACCGGGCATGGCGGCGATGAAAGCCTTGAGCGCAGGTGCAGGCACCCAGGTGCCCGTGGGATTGTTGGGGTTGGCGATGAACACGACGCGGGTGCGCGGCGTGACCGCACGCGCCATGGCGTCGAGGTCGTGGCCCAGCGGCATCGCCGAATCGGCCGGCAATGCCGGCGTCACGACACCGGTTGCGCCGGTGGCTTGCACGGCGATTGGATAGACGGCGAAGGCGTACTGCGAGTAGACAGCCTCGAGGCCCGGGCCGAGGAATGCTTCGGCCAGCATCACCAGCAGGTCATTGGAGCCGTTGCCAAGCGTGATCTGTTCGGCGTCGACGCCAAGTTTTGCCGCGAGTTTCTGCTTGAGGGCGTGGCCGCTGCCATCCGGGTACAGCCAGGTGTCGGCAATCGCGCGCTGCATGGCGGAAAGTGCAAGCGGGCTCGCACCGAATGGATTCTCGTTCGATGCCAGCTTGATGATGTCGGTGAGCCCGAGTTCACGCTGCAATTCCTCGATGGGCTTGCCCGGCACATAGGGCGACAGTGACCGGACGTTGTCGACGGCGAGCTGGCCGGGATCGGCAAGGGTTGGAGACATGCGCGAATCCTAGAGAAAGCGGGTGGAGATTGACATCGCCCTGCCCAGGCCTGAAGCATCGGGGCATGAAGCGACGACTTTTCGCAGTGCTGGCGTTGTTGGCGAGTTTTCACACCGTCTGTTTCGCAGCGGATCTGCCCGACTACATCCGCTACGCCGAGAACCAGCGCAGCGCGCGGCTGGAAGTGGCGATCCGCAAGTTCACGATGCCCACTGGCCAGACGGCGGATTTGATCGGGGTGGTGCACATCGCCGACGCCGCCTACTACCAGCAACTGAACGAGCGTTTCGATTCCTACGACTCGGTACTCTTCGAACTCGTCGGCGATCCTGAGGCGTTGACTCAGAATGCGCCGCAGCGGCAGGCACAGCAGTCGACGGGCAGCGGCGTGAGCTTGATCCAGCAGGCAGCGAGCAAACATCTCGATCTGGCATTCCAGCTCGACGCCATCGACTACAGCAAGAAGAACATGGTGCATGCCGACGCCACCCGGGAGGAATTCGCGCGGATGGAGCAGGAGCGCGGGGAAAACGTGCTGACCTTGTTCGTGAGCGCGATGCAGGCGCAGATGAGCAGCGGGAACCGCATGGCCATGCGCGAGCTCGACACGTTCGCGCTGATCCGCATCCTGATGAGCCCCGATTCGGCGATGGAGTTCAAGAAAGCGCTGGCGAAGACCTTCGATCAGATGGAGTCCATTACCGCAGCCATGGAAGGCCCGAAAGGATCGGCGATCCTCAGCGGACGCAACGAGGTGGTGCTGAACAAGGTCAGGGAAGTGCTGGCGAACAAGAAGCAGCGCCGCATCGCGGTGTTCTATGGCGGCGCGCACATGCCCGGCATCGAGTCGCGGCTGATCAAGGACCTGAACGCAAAGGCCGCGGGCGAGGAATGGCTGACGGCCTGGGAGATGCCGAAGGCGAACACTGCAACTACGGCGACGAAACCGTGACCGTTGGGTATCGCCTCGCGATCCGGATACGCCCTCAGGAAACCGCGCGCGGATAGGACCCGAGAACGCGGAACAACGAGGCCCGCTTCTTGAGCGCCGTGAGCGCCTTGGCCACATGCGCCTCTTCGGCATGGCCGACGATGTCGAAGAAGAACACGTAGTCCCACTTCTTGCGGCGCGACGGCCGCGACTCGATTCGCGTGAGACTGATCTTGTGCTTCGCCAGCGGCTCGAGCAGCCGGAACAGCGCGCCTGGCGACTCCGTATCGAGCGCCGAACACAGGATGGTGGTGCGGTCATCTCCGGAAGGTTTGAACAGCTTCCGTCCCACAACAAAAAACCGGGTGGTGTTGTCGTCGCTGTCTTCGATCTCGGTGGCCAGCAGTTTCAGACCATAGACATCGGCCGCGGTTTCACCAGCGATGGCGGCGGTGCCCTCCTCGTCACGCGCTCGGCGCGCGGCTTCGGCATTGCTCGAGAGCGGAATGCGCGGCACGTCGGGCAGGTGTTCGTCGAGCCAGCCGCGGCACTGCGCCAGCGACTGCGGATGGCTGCAGATGCGCTGGATCTTCGCCAGCGTTTCCATGCCGCCCATGAGGAACTGGTGGATGCGCAGCTCCACCTCACCGCAGATCTTGAGTGGCGAGCCTAACAAGGTGTCGAGCGTGTGATTGACCGCACCCTCGGTGGAGTTCTCCACCGGCACGACGCCGAAGTCCGCCAGACCAGCCTCGACCTCGTGGAACACCTCGTTGACCGAGGCGAGCGCCAGCGCGCGCACCGAGTGTCCGAAATGCTTGAGCGTAGCCGTCTGCGAAAACGTGCCCTCGGGCCCCAGGTAACCCACCTTGAGGGGTTCTTCCTGCGCCAGACAGGCGGACATGATCTCGCGGAACAGGCGCAGGATTTCTTCAGTGCGCAACGGTCCTTTGTTGCGCTCACGGGCCATGCGCAGAACCTGTGCTTCGCGCTCGGGCCGGTAGTAGTCGACGGTGTGCCCGTCAGCGTGCTTGGAAACACCGGCCTGGCGGGCCAGCGCGGCGCGATCGTTGAGCAACGCGTGGATACGCGCATCCACACTGTCGATCTGCGCTCGCAGACCGGCGAGCGGGTCGGCAAGCTTTGCCGCACCCGCCGCCTTGCGTCCGCGTTTTGCTTTCGGGGAGTTAGCCATCGGCCGTCGTTATATCACCCGCGCTGCCAGCACGCCGCTGATCGCGCGCACCTTGTCGATGACGCCAGCGTCCACCGCGCCATCGGTGTCGATGAGCGTATAGGCGTATTCGCCTCGGGACTTGTTGAGCAGTTCGGCAATGTTCAGCGAAGCACCGGCCAGCACCGTCGAGATCTGGCCCACCATGTTGGGCACGTTGCTATTGGCAATGCAGATGCGCGCGGTCTTCGGCGCCCGCGGCAGCACCACTTCCGGGAAGTTGACGCTGTTCTTGATGTTGCCGTTCTCGAGGTAGTCCTTGACGGTGTCGGCCACCATGACGGCGCAGTTGTCCTCGGCTTCATTGGTCGAAGCGCCGAGGTGCGGCAGCGTGACGACCTTGGGATGATCCTTGAGGCTGTTGCTGGGGAAGTCGCACACATAACCCTGCAGGCGCGCGTCGTCGAGCGCAGCAACAATCGCCTTCTCGTCGACGATCGGCGCGCGCGCGAAGTTGAGGATGACGCCGTTTTTGCGCATGAGCTTGAGGCGCGCTTCGTTGACGAGGCCGCGGGTGTCCGGCGTGAGCGGCACGTGCACGGAGATGACGTCGGAGCGTACGAACAAGTCGTCGAGCGAGAGCGCCTGTTCCACGTTGGAGGAAAGCTGCCAGGCGCGTTGAACGGTGATTTGCGGGTCGTAGCCCAGCACCTTCATGCCGAGGCCGAGCGCCGAATTCGCCACTTCGACGCCGATGGCGCCCAAACCGATGACGCCCAACGTGCGGCCGGGCAACTCGAAGCCGACGAAGTTCTTCTTTCCCTTTTCGACCGCCAGATCGATGGCGTGATCGTCACCCTGCTGAGACTTGGCGAAGGCCCAGGCCTGGCAGATGTTGCGTGCGGCCAGGAACATGCCGGCGAGCACGAGCTCCTTTACGGCATTCGCGTTGGCGCCGGGGGCGTTGAACACCGGGATGCCCTTCTTGGAAAGAGCTTCGACCGGGATGTTGTTGGTACCGGCGCCGGCGCGGCCCACGGCGCGCAGGCTTTCCGGCAGCGTCACTTTGTGCATGTCGGCCGAGCGCACCAGGATGGCGTCGGGATTGCCGATCTCCGAGGCGATTTCGAAGCGTTCGCGCGGCAGCCGCTCGAGCCCCTTGATGCTGATGTTGTTGAGGGTCTGAATCTTGAATCGCATTGCAATCTCCTCCCGGACGTTCTTGCCCGGTCGTTAAACCGTCGACGTTATTGCCGACGGTTATTGGGAATGGGGACGCCCCCCACTGCTCCAGGTGCGGCCCCTTTTGCTAAGAAATGGGGAGTGTCCCCATTTCCTAGGCGTTACGCGCCTGGAAATCCTTCATGAACTTGACGAGCGCCTCGACACCGTCGATGGACATGGCGTTGTAGATAGAGGCACGCATGCCACCCACCGAACGATGTCCCTCGAGATTGACCAGGCCGGCCTTCGCGGCCTCGGCGCAAAACGCCTTGTCGAGATCGGGCTTGGCGAGCGTGAACGGCACGTTCATCCACGAGCGGGCGTTCGGCGCCACCGGGCTCTTGTAAAAGCCGCTGCCTTCGATGAAGCCGTAGAGCGTTTCCGCCTTGGCGCGGTTGCGCTCTTCCATGGCCTTCAAACCACCCTGCTTCTTGAGCCACTTGAACACGAGGCCCGCGAAATACCAGCCGAAAGTCGGCGGCGTGTTGAGCATGGAGCCTTCATCGGCCATGGCCTTGAAATCCCACACGGAGGGCGTACCGGGTCGCGCCTTGCCGATGAGGTCGTCGCGCACGATGACTACGCAGATGCCCGAAGGTCCGATGTTCTTCTGCGCGCCGGCATAGATGAGGCCGAACCTGGACACATCGATGGGACGGGACAGGATGGTGGACGAGAAGTCCGCCACCAGCGGTACGTTGCCCGTCTGCGGCACGTAGTCGAATTCCACACCGCCGATGGTCTCGTTGGGCGTGTAGTGGAAGTACGCTGCGTCCGGCGTGAGCTTGAGGGCGCCCTGCGCGGGAACACTAGAGTAGTTGGAAGCCGATTCGTCGGCGGCGACGTTGACCTTCGCGTAGCGCTTGGCTTCGCTGATGGCCTTCTTCGACCAGGCGCCGGTGTTGACGTAATCCACGGTGGACTCGGCCGTGGCGAGATTCATCGGGATGGCCGAAAACATGCCGGTGGCGCCGCCCTGCAGGAACAGCACCTTGTAGTTGGCAGGAACGTTCAGCAGCTCACGCAGGTCGGCCTCGGCTTCCTGGGCGACGGCGATGAACGCCTTGCTGCGATGGGACACTTCCATCACCGACATGCCGCTGCCATTCCAGTCGGTCATCTCGGTTTGAGCCTGTTGAAGGACTTCAAGGGGCAACGTGGCAGGCCCCGCGGCAAAATTGAATACGCGCATGAATTAACCCTCTGGTGCGGACCTTATTGCCCGCGCCGTTTAACCCACCGGACGTTATTGCCCGGGGGGCGCGGAATATATCAGGACGTCGGCGTGTTGGGAGGGCCGCTTGTCGAGGTTTCTCCACCGGCCAGATCTGGCGCCGGCGTTTCCGAACCGGCCGCTTCTTCACCCAGGCTGTCGATGCGCTCGACACCGGTCAGTCTTTCGCCTTCACCCAGCCGGATGAGGCGAACGCCCTGCGTATTGCGGCCGACAATCGAGATTTCACCGACCGGCGTGCGCACCAGCGTGCC
>DASTTJ010000060.1:0-26761 GCA_035760205.1 Steroidobacteraceae bacterium
CGGCGATCGCTTCCGCATCACGCAGGCGAACACGCAGCGCGCGGTTGCCACCGGCGATCCGCTATTCGAAATCGAACAGTTTGCGGCGGGGGAAGCGGCCGAGGCCGGCGAGCGCTCGAACGCCAGTCCCACGAGCACCCATGTCGTGGTCAGCGAAGCCGTGGTGGTCCAGCACGCTCACGGCATCCATGCACGCCCCGCGGCGCTGATCGCGCGCCTCGCCAGGACTTTGCCGTATGCCATCGAGTTGCGCGCCCGTGGACGCGGTGCTCGCGCAACGAGCACCGTGGCATTGATGTCGCTCGGTATTCGGGGCGGCGACGAAGTGGTCATCGTCGGATTCGAGCCGGCGGCCGCTTCGGGAATTGCGGCGATCGCCAGGGCAATTCGAAATCTCGAAACAGGAGCACCTCACGCCGAAGCGGCGGTCCAGTCCGAAGCAGCGCCCGGCTTGTCGGCGCGCGGTGACGTCGATTCATCGCACCTTCGCGGCGTCATCGCCTGCCCGGGTCTGGCGATCGGGCCTTCGTTCTACCTGCACGCAGCGGACCTGCAGGTGCCCGAAACCGGGTGCGGTGGGCCGCAGGAAACTCTCGTGTTCGATCGGGCGCGCGACGCAGTCCGTGCACGACTTTCCCGCCTCGCGACGACCTCGGCGCCGACGGTGCGCGAGATCATGGCCGCGCACCTGGAATTGCTGGATGACCCGGATCTCGTCGATGGCGCGCGTGCGGCCATCGCCGACGGCAAGAGCGCGGGGTTCGCGTGGCGCGCAAGCTTGCGCGCCAGCGCCAGCCAGTTGAGCGCCACGGGTGACGCGCGTCTTGCCGAACGCGTGGGCGATCTGCTGGACCTCGAACGACTGGTGTTGCAGGCGCTCGAGGGAACGCGCGCGCCGAGTTTTGTGATTCCCCCCGGGGGCATCCTGCTCGCGCGCGATCTCACGCCGTCGCAGTTCGTCGACCTCGATGCGCGGCAACTCGCTGGCATCGCACTCGCGGCCGGCGGTCCCACCTCGCATGTCGCGATCCTGGCCGCGACACTCGGCATTCCCATGCTGGTGGCCGTTGGCCAAGCGCTGCTCGATATCGGCGCCGGCAGCCCGGTGATCCTCGATGCCGACTCGGGTACGGTGCGAGCCGATCCCGACGCGCCGACGCTTGCGGCCGCGCGCGAGCGGCTCGAACTCAGCCGCGCGCAACGCAAACGACAAATTGACGCGGCGCAGACAGATTGCCACCTCGCCAGCGGCGAACGCATCGAGGTGTTCGCCAATCTCACGGGCTCGGAGGCGGACGCCCGGCTCGCGACCGCCCAGGGCGCCGAAGGCTGCGGTCTGCTGCGCACGGAATTCCTGTTCCTCGAGCGCGAGACCGCACCCGATGAGGATGAACAACTGCGTTGCTATCAGCAGGCGGCGCAGATCCTCGGGGCCAAGCCGCTGATCATCCGCACGCTCGACATCGGCGGCGACAAGCCCATTGCCTATCTACCGCTGCCGCCCGAAGACAACCCGGCGCTGGGTCTGCGCGGCGTGCGCACCAGCCTGTGGCGGCCGGACCTGCTCGAAGTCCAGCTGCGGGCGTTGCTGCGGGTGCAGCCAGCGGGCCAGGTTCGCATCCTGCTGCCCATGGTCACCGACGTCAGCGAGATTCGCGCCGTGCGGCGCGTGTTGGCCGGTGCATGCAAGACACTCGGCGTCTCTGTGCCCGCACTTGGCGCCATGATCGAAACGCCGGCCGCGGCCATGCTGGCCGATGGTATCGCGCGCGAAGTCGACTTTCTTTCCATTGGCACCAACGACCTCGCGCAATACACGCTGGCCATGGACCGCGGGCACGCCGAACTCGCCGCGCGCATCGACGGTGTTCATCCAGCGGTCCTTCGAATGATAGACATCGCCTGCATGGGCGCGGCGGCGCACGGCAGGCCGGTCGCCGTTTGCGGTGGCCTCGCCGCGGATCCCGCGGCCGTGCCGGTGCTGCTGGGGCTCGGCGTCACTGAATTGTCGGTGGTGCCCACGTTGATTCCGCAGCTCAAGGCGCAGGTGCGTTCGTTGACGCTTCAGGACTGCCGCCAGATCGCCGCGCGCGCGCTTGACCTCGAGAGCGCCGTTCAGGTGCGCGCGCTGTGAACAAGATCATCTCGAAACTGCAGCCTATCGGCCGCGCCCTCATGCTGCCCATCGCGGTGTTGCCGGTGGCGGCACTGCTGTTGCGCCTGGGCCAGCCGGACCTGCTGGATGTGGCGGCGATCGCGGCGGCCGGGGACGCCATCTTTTCGAATCTCGGGCTGCTCTTCGCCATCGGTGTTGCCGTGGGTCTGGCGCAGGAGAACCATGGCGCCGCGGGACTTGCCGCGGTGGTGGGTTATCTCGTCGCCACGCAGGGCGCGAAAGTGCTCATCGACGTGCCTCCGGAAGTCACCGCAAACATTCCCGAGCAGTTGAAGGAGCTTGCCTCCGCGGCCTTCCGCGCCAAGGAGCTGGGCAAGCTCAGCGTGCCCGTGGGTTTGTTGTCCGGGCTCATCGCCGGCTGGGCCTACAACCGGTTCAATGACATCCGCCTGCCTAGCTACCTGGCATTCTTCGGTGGCCGCCGCTTCGTGCCCATCGTCAGCGGCTTTGCGGGGCTGGGCCTGGCGTTGGCGTTCGGCTTCGGCTGGCAGACGCTCGAGGCGGGCATGGACGCGACCAGCCAGGCGGTGCTGGGTTCGGAATCCATCGGGCTCTTTGCGTACGGCGTGTTGAACCGCGTGCTCATCGTCACCGGCCTGCACCACATCATCAACAACATCGCCTGGTTCCTGTTAGGCGACTACAACGGCGTCACCGGCGACCTGAAGCGATTCTTTGCCGGCGACCCGACGGCCGGGGCGTTCATGTCGGGATTTTTTCCCGTGATGATGTTTGGTCTTCCGGGCGCCTGTCTTGCCATGTATCGCACGGCTTCTCCCGCGCGCCGCGCCGCGGTCGGCGGCCTGCTGCTCTCGATGGCGCTCACGTCGTTCCTGACCGGCGTCACCGAGCCCATCGAGTTCGCGTTCATGTTCCTGGCGCCCGTGTTGTACGTCATCCATGCGGTGCTCACCGGTCTGGCCATGGTGCTCATGCACGCGCTCGGCGTGCAGCTGGGGTTTGGCTTCTCGGCCGGGTTGTTCGATTACGTGCTCAACTTTTCGCTGGCGACACGGCCCTTGCTGCTCATCCCCATCGGCCTCGTCTACTTCGCGGTGTATTACTGGCTGTTTCGCTTCGTCATCGTCCGCTTCGATCTCAAGACGCTGGGTCGCGAAGTGGAAGGCGCGGCGGTGTCCACCATGCCTGCCGGTTCGCAAACCGGGCCCGCGCTCGACTGGATTCGCGCGCTGGGCCACGCGGCCAATCTGCGCACCGTCGAAGCCTGCACCACGCGCCTGCGGCTGGTGGTGAACGATCTGAACCTGATCGATGAGGCCGCGTTGACGGGCCTTGGGTCGCGCGGAGTGTTGCGAATTGGGGACGGCGCCGTGCAAGTCGTCGTCGGTCCCATCGCGGATCAGCTCGCTTCCGAAATCCGCGCGCTGTGGCGCACGCCCGCGGCGGTCATTGTGCCCAGGCCAGCACCCGCATCCGAACCCGCGCCTGTCGCATTGCACACATCGATGCCCGAACGCTCCAAGGTCGATGCGTTGCTCGCCGCGCTCGGCGGACGTGGAAACATCACTGGCCTGCATGCCAATTCGACGCGCCTCTGCATTTCGGTGCGTGATCCGGCCTCGGTGAATGAGCCGGCGCTTCGGGCCCTGACGCGCGCACTGGCGCGGCCGGCGCCGGCTAGCATTCATCTCATCGTCGGTCCGGCGGCCCGGGCGTGGGTTTTGGCCATGGAAACCCCGACCGTATAATAAGAGTCCGAATTTGGACCCGAACCGAAGGGCTGGGCGCCCGCTCGATGCGCCGAGTCGACGCGAAAAAGCGTCCGCAATGACAACTCACACTTTCAAACGAATCAGAGGCTTACTAAACTGCCGGCCTTCGAAGGGAAAGGCGGGCCGATCCGGTGGCCGACGCATGAATTCCCAATAGAAACAACACATTTTGTTAGGGGCGGGATGCAACCCGAAGGGGTGCTCGAACGTCTATGTCGGGGCCCCCGAAGGAATAGCGCGTGATCAACAAGACCAGAACTCTCCGCCAGCTTGCCCTGGTGGTTTCCGTCATTTCAATGTTCAACCTCGCCGGCTGCGGCAAGGGCGCTTCCGGCAACACGCCGGAAAAGGAAGCGCAGGCGAAGGCGCTGCTCTCGCCTGAAGATTTGCTCACCGTCAGCAACAGTGCCCTGGCATCGGGACCGTCGATCACCGGTTCCATCGAACCGGAGCGGCGCGCGGATCTCCGTGCGGAAGTTTCCGCCGTGGTACTCGCGGTGCTCAAGGACAACGGCGATCCGGTGAAGCGCGGCGACCTCATCGTCCGGCTCGATCAGACGTCCATTCGCGACAGCCTGACTGCCGCCGAGGCGTCCTCGCGCGCCGCTGAACAGGCATACGAGCAGGCCGAGCGTCAGTTCCAGCGCATGAAGACATTGCGTGAAACGGGAGTTGTCTCCACTCAGCAGCTAGAGGACGTGGAGATACGCCGCAATTCCGCGCAGAGCGATCGCGCCGAAGCGAGGACACGCGTGGTCACCGCACGCCAGCAGCTTGCACGCACCGAAGTGCGCGCGCCGTTCGACGGCATCGTCAGCGACCGCAAAGTTTCGGCGGGCGATACGGCCGCGATCGGCAAGGAACTGGTCAAGGTCATCGACCCGACCAGCCTGCGCTTCGAAGGCCTGGTGTCGGCCGACAGCATCGGTGAGGTCAAAGCCGGCCAGCACGTGTGGTTCAAGATCCATGGTTTTTCCACGGAAGAGTTCACGGGCGTGATCACGCGCGTCAATCCGGCCGCCAATGTCACGACGCGCCAGGTCGAGGTGCTCGTGGCCTTCGATGATTCAAAAAAGCAGCCGAACGTCGCCGGCCTGTACGCCGAGGGACACGTCGAGACTCGCAGCACCGCGGCATTGAGTCTTCCCAGCGCATCCATCATCAACGAGGGCGACAGCTCGTTTGCCTGGCGCGTGAAGGATGCGAAGCTTCAGAAAGTGGCGCTGACACTCGGTGAACGAGATGCACGAACCGGCGCATTTGCGCTTCGCAGCGGTCTCGCTGAAGGGGACAAGGTGCTCCGCTTTCCCAATTCCACGTTGAAGGACGGGCAGGAAGTGGAGACCGGGTCCCCGGCGAAACCCGCGTTGGTCGTCGAGAAGAAATAAGCGTCGCGCGAGCGCAAGCGGAGGTTCGCCATGTTCCTGTCAAATTTCAGCATCAAACAGCCGGTCACCACGGTCGCGATCGTGATCGTGCTCATGTGTTTAGGGCTGCTGGCGCTCAAGAATCTCCGCGTCAACCAGATTCCCGACGTCGAGAATCCGGTGATGTCGATCAATTTCCCGTATCCGGGCGCATCGCCCGAGACGGTCGAGCGGGAGATCATCAATCGCGTCGAGAAGCCGCTGATGAGCATTCCACAGGTCTACGAGATCTGGTCGAACGCTTCTGAGAGCAACGCGAACTTCACCATCATTTTCGACTTCGACAAAGACATGTCGGAGGCCGGCGACGAGATTCGCAACGCCATTGCCTCGGTGCGCTACAAGTTGCCGATAGAAATGCGTGAGCCGGTGCTCTGGCGTCGCGATCCGGCTTCGGATCCGATCGTGAACCTCGGCCTCTCATCGACCAAACAATCGCATGCCGAGATTTCCAGGTATGCGGAGGACGTGCTCGCCGATCAATTACGCGGCATCGATGGCGTCTCCGTGGTCAACGTGGACGGCGCGTTGCATCGCGAGCTCTCCGTACTGCTGCACGCGCAAAAGATGCGCGAGTACAACGTGTCCGCGGGCGAGGTCGTGAACGCGTTGCGCGCGCAGAACACCAACGCACCGGTTGGCCGCATCAAGGGGACGATGGACGAGCAGAACATCCGCCTGGTGGGCCGCATCGAGCGCCCGGCCGAGTTCAATGACATCGTGGTGAAGCGCCAGGGCGGCGAGATCGTGCGCCTGGGCCAGGTGGCCACGGTCGAAGACGGGTTTGCGGAGCCGGGCAGTTACAGCTTGCGCGACGGCCAGCCCAACGTGGGCCTGTCGATCATCCGCTCGCGTGAAGCGAGCACGGTCTCGGTTGCCGAGCGCATACGCGAGCAAGTCGAAGAGATAAACAAGACCTTGCCCGAAGGCACAACGCTCGAGGTCACACGCGACGGCGGTGAAGAGGCCTCGCAGAACCTCAACAACGTCATCCATGCGCTCATCTTTGGCGCTGGTCTCACCATCTTCGTGGTGTACGCGTTCCTGAATTCCTGGCGGTCGACTCTGATCACCGGCCTGTCGCTGCCCACATCCGCGGTCGCTGCGTTCATCGCCATCTGGTTGTGCGGCTTCACGCTCAACTTCATGACGCTGTTGGGCCTTTCGCTGGCCATCGGCGTGCTGATCGACGACGCTATCGTGGTGCGCGAGAACATAGTCCGCCACATGGAGCGCGGCGAAGACCGCATCACCGCCGCACGCAACGGCACGGCGGAAATCGGTCTCGCCGTCACGGCCACCACATTCTCCATCGTCGCGGTGTTCGTGCCCGTGGCCTTCATGGGCGGCGGCGCCGGCGAGTGGTTCCGGCCGTTCGCCGTTACCGTCGTGTCGTCGGTGATGGTCAGTCTCTTCATCTCGTTCACGCTCGACCCGATGCTGTCGGCGTATTGGGGGGACCCGCCCGGTCACGCCAGCAGCGAGCGGCGCGGGCTCGGCAAGGTGTTCGCGGCCTTCAATACCTGGTTCGATCACCAGGCCGATCGTTATGGAAAAGTCATCGAGTGGGCGTTACATCACCGCATGTGGATGGCATGGGGCTCTGTTGCCCTGCTGGTCGGTGCGCTCGTGTTCCAGGCCACGGCGGGAGGCAGCGAATTCCTGCCCAAGTCCGACTACGGCACGCTCGCCATCGAAGTGCGCACGCCTTCGTCGACCAGTCTCGAATACGCACGCAACAAGGTGGAAAAGGCCGCCGAACTGGCGCGCACGATGACCGAAACCAAGAACACGGACAGCCGGGTGAATTCCACCGGCGGCCGAGTCTGGGTGGACGTCGGCGACAAGACCGATCGCTCGCGTTCACTTGGTGAGCTGGCCGCGGATTTGCGAGGCAAACTCAAGCAGCTCGTGGGCGCTGAATACGTGGTGCTCGACGATCTCAACAACGGCGCGCGCAAGCCGGTTCAGATTCAGTTCTACGGAGCGGATTCCCGCAAACTCATGGAGATCACCAACCAGTTCATGGATGAGATGCGCAAGATTCCCGGCGCTGTCGACGTGGGCTTGTCGGAACAGGACCCGAAAGACGAATTGCGAATCGAGCTCGATCGCGGGCTCGCCAACCAGCTCGGCATCTCGGTCAACGATGCCGCGCAGACACTGCGTGTGGCATTCGCGGGTGTGGAGGTCGGTGACTGGGTGGATCCCACGGGCGAGTCGCGCGACGTCTCGGTGCGGTTGTCGCCGGACGATCGGCTCGATGCCTCCAACATCGAGCATTTGCCCATCGCGGTTACCGGCACCAACATGATGGTGCCGCTCGAACAGATCGCGACCATTACCATCGACAAGGGTCCGGCGCGCATACAGCACTACAACGGCAAACGAACCGTCACCGTCTCCGCCAACGTCGAAGGTGTGGATGCGGGCACCGTGAGCACGCAAGCCAAGAAGATCGCGGACGCCCTCGATTTCCCGGCAGGATTCGGTGTGGGGCTGGGTGGCTCGTCGAGGGATCAGGCCGAGCTGTTCTCCGAAATGATGATCGCCCTGGTCATGGGAATTGGCGTCATGTACCTCGTGCTGGTGATGCAGTTCGGTTCTTTCACCGCGCCCGTCGCGATCATGCTTTCGCTGCCGCTGTCGCTCATCGGTGTCGTACTCGCGCTCAACCTCACCGGTGGCACGATCAATCTCATGAGCCTCATCGGCGTCATCATGCTCATGGGACTGGTGGCAAAAAACGCCATCCTGCTGCTCGACTGCACGCGCGCGGAGGAGGCGCAGGGCATCGATCGCGAGGAAGCCCTCATGCACGCGGGCCGCGTGCGGCTGCGCCCGATTCTCATGACCACGTTTGCGCTGGTCGCCGGCATGTTGCCGGTCGCCATCGGTTTGGGGGAAGGCGGCGAGTTCTACAGCCCGATGGCGGTGGCCATCATCGGTGGAGTCATCGTCTCCACCCTTCTCACGTTGCTGGTCGTGCCAAGCTTCTACGACAGCATCGAGATCGCGCGTGAGCGCGCGGGTGCGAAATTCCGTGCGCGCGCTGCACTCGGCAATCCGTTCGTGGCGTTCGTCACGACGCTTGCCGAGGGTTTGCTGGCGATTCTCGGCTTCAGAGCTCTCTATCGGCTGGTCCGCAGATTGGTGAACATGCAGCCAATCGAGCATCCGGTTGTGCGCGCCGCGCGGCTCGCGGGCACGCCCGTACCCGAAGCCTACGCGGCGCCGGCCCTTTCGAAGTCGACCCGCTGGAAGCCGATCAAGGCCAGCTGATCGATCAGTTGTTGACCTGCAGCCATTGCTGCGTGGTCATGCCGATCTTGCCGGCGCCCGCACCTTGGGCGCCGGCCAGCAATGCCGGCAGCGACGCCAGCGGATCGAGCGTCATCGGGTAGACAGGCGTGCCGTTGTGCCACTCGAAGGGTATCTGCGGCGCTTGAGTGGGCCCAAGCGTGCTGTCCGGCGAATCGCTGTCGCCGGTCCAGGTGGCCCACAGAAATCCGCGATCCGTGAACGTGCTCTGTTGTGAGCCGAGCGGCATGTACGCGGTGTCGCTCGCCAGCAGGATGTGCTGGATGTCGAAGCCGCGAATGGCGCCGGTATAAGCCGCGTTCGACACATCGGTCTGATTGTTACGAAACGGCGTGAGTACACCGAAGAACACGCTGCCCTCGATCTGCACGGCGCCACCCTCGGTCGAGATCGACGCCTGCGAGGTGATGCCGAAGTTGTAGGTCGAGCCCAGCGCGGTGGCCAGCGTGGGATTCGCCGCCACGATGCCGTCGCGCATGGCTTTTACGATTCGCGCATTGGAGCTGTCTATGTACAGGTTGTAACCATGCACGTCGCCACTACGCAGGCGCGGCATGCGGTCCTGCAGATCCTTGTAGAGATTGTGATGCAGCGTCACGGTGTACGTCGTGAGCCCTTCAAGGTTGTTGGAGCCGATCAGGTGTCCCTTCTTTTGCGGCAGGGCAATGTCGATGACCTGGTCCTGGGTGAATGAGCCGCGCAGCAGGTTGTACATCACGTTGGTCGCGCGATTGGCCTCGAGATCATCGAATTGTCGCTGCACGAAGCTGCCCGCACCCGTCGCCGCGGGCACCACTTCGCTCCAGGACACGGTGATTGCACTGGCGCCGCGCTTGATGTCGAGCACGCCGTCGTACGACTTGGTGAACGTGCAATGGTCCACCCAGATCCCCGAGGTGACGCCGCCGCCGTCACCGATGGTGACGAAGTCCCAGTCGTTGGAGTCGTAGTCGCCGCGCGTTGCTTCGTCCCACTCCCACAGTTCGTCGAATTTCAGGTTGCGCAGGATGAGGTTGGTGCCGGCCTTGATGTTGAATTCGGCGTGGCGGATCGACGCGCCATTCTTCGAGAAGATCGTCAGGCCATTGAAGTTCATGATGTCGAGCAGGCTGACGCCGCTCACGATCAACGCCGGATGTTTCTTGGGCGCGATATTCTGCCGAAGCAGCCCATCGGCCTGCAGATCCGTGCCGACCTCGTGCCAGCCCATGTTGAGATCGTTCATGATCTCGATGACCTTGACGGGACTTGCGTTCGAGGCTCGCGCGGCGCGCAGTGCGGCCACCAGTTCCGTGGCCGTCGTCACCTTGCGGTAACGCGGGTCCGTGTCGGGGATGTCGCCGCCGCCGGTGACCGCCCCCGCCGCGTAGCCCTCGATGTTGTAGTGGGCAACGCTGCCCGTCAGCAGCGTCGGTTCGGCCGGCGTGGCGCCACGTGACTGGTCGTCCGCATGTGTCGGACCCGGAGGAGGCGGACCACCGCCACCGCCGCCACCGCCACCACCCGGGGTACCGGCGCCGATTTCACCCGAGAATTCGTCGGGGCCGATGATCAAGGCGCCAGAGGGATCGACCACGTGGACGTCACTGAAGGTCGCCGACGCGCTGATGCTGGTGTTGTTGCTGGAGTTGATCGCGAAGCCGATGTTAACCGCCGGCGGTAACCCGGCAGTAAACGTTCGCACCGCGCCGGTCACATAGGTGGCGCCGCCGTCGAGCGAAACCGCCGACTGGTAGGTGTTGCCGGTACGTGTGAGCTTGAGATAACGCGCACCGGTGCCCGTGGCATTGATGTTGCTCGTCGCGGCATTGCCCACGGCAATGCGATCGGTGCGCCGGTACGTGCCATCGCCGACGATCATGGTGCCGCCGTAGATGAGCGCGTTCCCCGTCTGCGCCAGGTCGGGCGTGAGCAGGAGGCCAGTGCGCGCCTGGCTGCTGGCGAGACCCGCGAAGTCCACGCCATCGACGCGCGCGGTGATCGTGAAATCGCCCGTGACGGTGGCGTAAACGAAGTGGAACACCTGGGCGGCACTTTCGAACTTGCCGCGGCCGGAGATGTTCAGCGCATCGCCGGTTTCATTCGTGCTGGTCGAGCCCGCCGCGAAAACCTGCGGCGTCACCGCGAGGTTGTCGAAGTCGATGCTTCGCCACACCGACTGTTCCGGCGGCAGCGTGATGTCATAGCCGCCGCTGGTCACGAGGCTGTCGGAGTAACCCACGGCGCAGGCGACGGCCTTCAGCGTAAGCGAGTTGGCGATTGCCACCGGATCGCCGTAGCTCGTGCCGGTCACGCAGCTCGGCTCCGAACCGTCGGTGGTGTAGCGGAAAGTCGCGCCTGGGGTCGCGGACGTCAGCGTGACGAGTTGCTCGCTGGTGTACGCGCCGGCGGCCGGGTCGAACACCGGCGGGGCCGCGGGCGGTGTGATGACATACGCGGCATCGGCCACGGCGCTGTCAATCTTGCCGGCGGCGCAGCCGATCGCGCTCAACGTGGTGGACTGGGCAACTTCGATGGGGCCCGCGTACGCGGTGCCGCCGGCGCAGGTCGCGGGAGTGCCGTCGCTGGTGTAGCGAATGGTGGCGTCCGCCGTTGCGCTCGAAATGCTTACAGATTGCGTCGCGAGGTAGGTGCCTGGTGCCGGGCTGAACAGCGGCGTTGCCACAGTTTCCGGCGCTTTGATGACGTAGACGCCCTTGGTGATCAGGCTCTCGCCGCGCAGCAGTGCGCAGGCCATGGCCCGAAGTGTGGTGTTGGCGGCAATCGCGACAGGTGCAGTGTAGATAGTGCCGTGGTGGTTCACGCAGGAGGGCGCACTGCCGTCGGTGGTGTAGACGATGGTTGCGCCGAAGGTCGGCGAAGTCATCGCGACGTACTGCGTGCCGGTGTAGGTGCCCGGTGCCGGGTTGAAGACGGGCGCTTCGGCCTTCTTGCAGCCCGTGAGCAAACCGGTGGTGAAAAGAACGAGCACGCCCAGGCGCGCCGCAGCAGCGAGATTCTTCATCGCATTCCCCTCGTCTCTTGTTGTTCGACGTTGCTCACGGGCCCGATGGTCTTGGCCACCGGTGTCATGCCGTGTGCTACCGGTGTCATCCTGAGACGAAGAGGGGCTGCCCGTCAACTCGCATCTTTGACTTAACCTGGGACTTTGCTAGAGCCCCGACCGCTCGGGGTTTTCATGTGCCGATGATGATCGTCAGCTCGCCTTCGATAGGGGCCGTGAATTGCGTCGGTTGCGATTGGGGTCCCAGCACGTCGGGCAACGCGAACTTGGTGCCGATGGCGGGAACGGCGTGCAGGAACGACAAGCCGAGGTCCGGGAGCTCGAGGATGGGTTTCTCGCCGGGCGTCGGCCGGTACAGTCCAAAATACGGAACTGCACTCGCATTGTGAATGACGACCTTCGCCTCGCGCGCGCGCAGCTCGAGCCAGTTCCATTCGCCGAAGAACCCTTCGAACTCGGGATACTCGTAGCTCACGCCGGGTGTGGAGCGTGAGTAGTTCGCTTCGTGCAAGCCGAAAGCCGTGCCGGCCTGGCGATTTTTCCAGATGCGGTACGGGCCCGCGCCCACCCAGCGTTTGCCGAGCACGCTCGTCTCCGGATAGTCGAACGACACGCCGAGAATGTCGGCCTCGCCCTCGAAGGCAATCCGGTAGTTGACGACGAGGTCGTCGCCACGAATTTTCCAGGTCACTTCGCGCAATGCGCCGTCATACTCGGCGCGTGCAAGGATTGCTTCATTGCCCGAAGGCGCCAGTTCGAGCTTGCGCAGCGAAGACTTGCCGGCAGCCTCCGTAAAGCTCCGTAGTTTGGGTGCGCGCTGCCAGGCGACGAGATGCGGACCTTGCAGCGGAATCGCGCGTCCGCGAGTGGTGAGGCGCTCGAGCATTCCCGTCGCTGCATCAAACGTCAGGGCATGCGGGCCGGCGGAGATGGTCTGGCCGCGCGTGCTGATGCGCGGAGTCGGCCTTGTGGTGGGTAGCGCTCGAGATGCGCCACGCACCACCCACTTCCAGAGTTCCTGCTGCTGCGGGTCGTGGACCGCCACTTCGAGAATCTCATCGCCCGCCAGCGTCTTTACGCCCACCGGCATTTCCCATTGCCTGCCGTGACGTGCGGCGAGCGCCGGCAACTTCTGCCGACCTTCCGCCAGCACCTGCGCACTGGTCGCCCGCCTATCCACCGCCGGCAAGCGGAGTACACGCCAGGTGAGTGAACAACGCTCGAGATCGTTGAAGTCGTAACGATTTTCCACGTACGTGCGGAGCCGGCCGTCGTCCAGCACGAGGTCACGCAACTCGACCGGCGACCAGATCTCCTTGACCGCGAAGAAGCTGCCTTCCTTTTCATGGTTCGCGCCGACGATGCCGTCGGGCGCCGCGTTACCGACGTTGTCGATGCGTCCTTTCTGGTCGGTGCGTTCGATGCCTTCGTCGGCAAACACCCAGAAGAATCCGCCCGCCACCGTCGGACTTCGTCCCATCACATTCCAGTAGTCGCGAAAACCCGCCCCGATCCCGCCGTCGTACAACCCGTGCAGAAATTCCGTGGGCATGAAGATGTCTGGGCCGGCGCTCAAACGAACGGTGCTGTCGTAGTTCTCGTAGTGATCGGTGTTGATGCCGCTGTGGATCGCCCAGGGATGCAGCACCGGCCGGCGTTGCGGATCCCACCGGTCGAACTCGCCGTCGTTCTCGCGATTCCATCCGCCTTCATTGCCGTTAGCCCAGAACAGGACACTCGGATGATTCACATCGCGCCGCACGATCTGGCCTATCAACCTCGCGCCCGTCGGTGTGTCGTAGAAGCCTTGCCAGCCCGCAAGTTCGTTGACGACGTAGAGCCCGAGCTCGTCCGCGGCTTCGAGAAACGCGGGATCGGGCGGGTAGTGCGACATACGCACCGCGTTCATGTTGGCGCTCTTGATCAATCTCGCGTCGGCGTAGTTCTGTTCGCGGGAGAGTGTGCGTCCCGTCTTCGGATTGAAGCTGTGCCGATTGATGCCCTTGAGCACGATCTTGCGGCCGTTGAGATAGACGCCATCGCGCGGCCGTACTTCGAGTGTGCGGAAGCCGAAGCGTTCGCGGCGTTCATGGAGCACACCGGCCTCGCTCTCCAGTGTGAATTTCGCCGAGTACAGGCTGGGTGTTTCCGCGGTCCACAGCGCTGGCGACGCGTAAGCGCCTTGGAAGATGGCGGTGTCGCCGTGGATTGCCTGTGCGGTCAACGCGGCGCCCAGTTTGTTGCCGGAGGCGTCGAGCACCTGGGCCCGCAATCGGGCGCCCTGCGGAGCGGGCCGATTGAGATGCGCACGCGCATAGAACGTGCCGTCCGCTCGCGCGTCGATCGCAGTCCAGACGATGTGATCGCGCGGCCGCGCTTCCAGCCACACCGGGCGATAGATGCCGCCGAAGGTCCAGTAGTCGCCGCGCCGTTCGGCGTGGTTCACGCTTTTGTTGGACGACTCCTTGGAGACGTCCACTTGGATCTCGTTGCGGCCCGGCTTCACGAACTTCGTGATGTCGTAGCTGAAGCGATAGAACCCACCCTGGTGCACCGGCCCCGCGGACTGGCCATTGATGGTCACGCTGGTATCGGTCATCGCCGCTTCGAACACGATGTGGATTTCGTGTCCGTCCCAGCGGGCGGGAATCTGGAACTCACGCCGGTACGTGCCGGTTTCCTTCGGAATGACCGGATCGTCGTCGGGTTTCCCGCGACCCTGCGTGCCGTAGTAGTAAGTGCCGTATCCCTGTTGTTCCCAGTTGGAGGGAACCGCGGTGCGGTTCCACTTTCCATTGCCAGCGCTGCTGCCACGCCCGTTGTCGAGTTTGAATTCCCAGTAGACAGGCGACTCACCCGCTTCGCCCATGCCAGACAGGGGCAGTACCTGCGTGATTTCCGCCGCAGCGAGAACCGGCAGTGAACGGCCGCTGCCGAGGCCGATGACGAGGGTAGTTAGTGGCACTGCGAATGAGCATTTCATGATCGTCCGGGGACTACCTCGTGAGACCGGGTGGCACAAACTTTCGATCCGCGTCATCGAGCTCCGGCACCCAGTCGGGGCCATAGGCTGGCGCGTCCGCATTGGTGCGGATCATGCCCTGATCGGCAACTCTCGAGAAAAATGGCCGCGACTCCATCAAGAGTAACAACCCGTTCGGTCGGGCCCAAATTACTTGCGCGCGTAGGCCAGGCACTCGATGGCGGCGAGGCCCCACTGCGCCGTAGCGTTCGTCGAGACCCCGGGAGCTTCGTCGACCGGATTCAGCACCGCCGGTCCCTCGATGCGATTTGAAGTGAACTGCTGGCGTGGCGAGTATCCATTGCGGCCCTCGCCGAGTTCCTTCCAGGCACGTGCCGCGAGCGCGGCGTCTTTCTTCCGATACGCTGCAAATGCCGTGAGACGGGCGTGACCTTGCTCGAGGTTGATGCGGCCGAAACTTTCTCCCAGCGCTGCCTTTTGCAGTTCCTCGGATCCGTTGTACAACTCGCAGTACAGCAGCCAGGCGCGCTCGAACTCAGGCATGTCGATGAGTTCGATGAGTTCGGCGCACACCTCGGGCAGGCCGAAGGCCGCCGACAGGTGCGAGACGCTCAACTTCGAATCCTTTGAAATGTCGAACGCGCCGGTCACGAGATTCATGCGCTCACCCCCGGTGAAGAAGCCCTTGGGCTGCGCTGCGATGGTCTTCATGCTGGCGAGGAGCCGGTCGCGCATTTTTGGATCACGCGTGCGCTCCCACTCGGTGAGCCACGCGCCCGCGAGCGAGCCCCAGTCGGTGCCGAATCCCAGATGTGCGAAGTCACCTTTCGGATCATCCACTTGCCTCGACGCGGCGCCTGGCAGCTTGCGCGTGGCGAGCACGGTGCGCAAAGTGCGCGCGGCTTCGAGCTGCTCGCGCATGAGGTCACCCACGCGTTCGTCGGCCGTGAGGAAGTAGTAGTACCTGCGATTCAAAGCCGTGCTGATGCGCAGTTGTTTGGCCGAGCAGCCCCAGTGCATGACGTTGTGGCGCGAGCCCAGCGGCGCGAATTTTCCGAGGTGGTGCACGTCGACTTCGCCCGTGTGGCGCGTCATGGCTTCGGCGAACCGGAACGTGTCTGCGCGGCCGGTGCGCAGGAAATACAGCCATAACCACAGGTCGGTGGCGAGCTCGGAGTTGTCCCAGGCGAAGCCGCCAATGTCGTAACGCCATTCGTGGCGGTCGAAGTCATAGGTGTGCATGACGTCGCCGTAGTTCCAGAATCCGTACCAGCTGCGCTGATCCTGCTGATTCCGGTAGAAATCGAACATCCAGCCGAGCCGCTGTTCGAGTTGCGCGTGTTCAGGCGCGCTTTGCGAAGGCAGCGAGAACGAGTGGCCGAACACGCCGGACTCGTAGGAGGTTTGTGGCGTCGGCACGATGACGGCTGGCTGTCGCAGCGCATCTGCGAACGCGGTGATGCGCTCGCGCGCGGGCGTGGCGGGGAGGATCCACAGCATCATTTCGCTGGTGCGCGCGACACCCATTGGTGTGCCGAAGCCCGGCTCGTAATCTTCGTAAGTGATCTCGAGGCCGCCCTTGAGCTGCTTTTCGTAGGTGTCCTGGCCCAACCCGTCGTGGTAGAAGCGCAGGTCCATTGGCTGCGCGTCGGGCGCCCACACCCACAATGTCACGGTAGCTAGTGGCCCCTGGGCGGAGCGGATGTCGAGTTGCGCTGGATAGCTCTGCCAGAAATTGCGGATGCCGAATGCGATGCCGCCTTTGGGCCCGCCGACATAGCCAAGGCCGCTGGCTCTTCCGCCCTGGGCACTGTCGAGCCAGGCGTGACCATCGGCGGTGCGCTTGCGGATAGTGAAGGAGTTGGCGTTGGGTTGAAGCAGCGTCCAGTCGCCGAACGCCGGAATGTATTGCAGTTGGTTGGCCACCACTGGAGTGATGGAAGGTACCGCGAGGCCGTCGACCTGCGCCTTTCGCGCGGCAGCGCCGGGGTCGCGCCGCAGGCCGGTGAGACCGCGCACGGCTTCTGCAAACAGTCCGTCGTTCTCGCCAGCGAAGCGGACGTGGCGATCGTGCAGCGCGTCGCTGAGTGGCGCAGCGAAACGCAGCCCGATGCCGCGGATGAAATCTTTCGACTCATCGCCGTCGAACACGATGGTGTGCATCACGCGCAGGCTTTCGCCGCCCGCGTAGAAATACAGTCGCAATGTGAACGGCAGCCATTGGCGCTTGCCGTTCGAGTGTTTGCCTTCGATCTTCACAACGGCGCGCGCGGGTCCGCGCTGTTCGACGGTCACTTTTTCCAAGGCGCTTTCGAAACTCTCCTGTCGAACCTGCGCATTGCCAGACGAAGCGCCACCGTCCTGGCGCAGCAGCACCAGCTGGCCGCCGCGCAGCGCCTCACGTCCGTCCCGCGAGATCGTCTCGATGATGTTCGAGCCGCCTCGGGGCAGGCGGCAGACGAACTTGCCGGTGTCGACCTCGATGCCCATGTCGGATTCCTTGACCGTCACACGCGTGGCGAGCTTGGGAGCACCGCGTTGCGCAACGACTTCAAAGGGACCGTTGCCGGCGTTGTCCTGAGGTGCCAGCGCGTGCGCAGTCCATTTCAAAGAACCGTCGGGCCAGTACGCCAGGGGCCAGCTTTGTAATGCCTTCACGGTGCCGTCGACACCGCGCAAACCGTAGTTGGTCAATTCCCGCTGCTTGCCGCGCGGCCAGGGCGTTCCCCAAGTCACGCCCTGCGCGACGTTGCCCGCCAAGCCGTCGAGCCAGCGAACCCAGTTGCCGGCGCCGGGGTTCGCGGTGGAAATGACAGGGGTCGATTTGGGTTGCGCTGCCGCATCGGCCGCCGCACCCAAAATGGCCGTGGTAGCGGCGCCCGTTGAAATGAACTGACGCCGCGAGATGCGCTTCTTCATCGATTCCCCCCGGATGTTCCTGATCGAATATGCACGATGTTGATCGAATCTGCAAAGCGTGGGCGGGCGACTCGAAACAGGCTGCGTCGAGCGGATGAGTCATTTTCAGTGTCGACGACACTAGTTAGGTATGGGTTGGTCAGTCTTTGGGATATGTCAAATACCCAGGGACCGTTTTAACACTTGCGACAGGACCGCGAGCCGGATCACGTTCAGCCTGTCCGGATTCTGTAACCCTCGCTTCGGGAAGACACTTCGAGAAATCCAGGGAAAATGGACCCACGTCAGTCCTCATTGGCCTCTGCGTCGTCGGATACGGGCCAGACCACCATTCGTGCGTCTGTGCTCAACGAGCAGGTCATCGAAGTTGCGCCGCAATGGGTGGCTACGCTCGAACAGGCGCTGCCGCATGCGCGTTACCGCGCGATCGCGCTCTATGACGCGCGCGGCGAAGTCCTGCACTGTACCTCCACCGATTTCGGCATCGAATTCCGCCAGGCGTTGAACGACGCGCTGGATGCCTTTGTGCTGGGTGCCGCCCGCGAGTCGCGGTTCCTGCGCGGCGAGGGCACGCGCGCCGCGGTCATGCTGGCCCTGCGCGATCTGCATTCGGCGCTTCAGGGCATATGCCTGCTCGTCGTCGAAGATTCACCGCTGGAGGATGAAGACCCGGCGGCCCGCTTTCTGACCCCCGCGGTGACCACCATCCTGGCGGACATTGCTTCCGAGGTCGCGCAGACCCTGCACGCCATGCCGCGTGCCAAGCCGCAGAAGCCAAAACCTCCCGTGCCGCTGCCGCTCGAGGCGGTGTACGCGCAGATCAGGAATCAGGAAGTGGTGCTGCGCGTGCAGCAGCTCGTCCGGCTCCGCAAAGCCGAAGGTATTCGCCGTTTCGAGGTGTTACTGCGGCACATGGTCGATGGAGAGGAAACCTCGCCCGAACGCGTCATGCAGACCGCGGCGAATCATGGACTCGCATCGATGATCGATCGCCGGGTGATCGGGGAGCTCATCAGCTGGCTGCACAAGAATCCCGGGGTCTGGAAAAAGGATCCGCCGGCGTTCTCCGTCAACCTTTCTGACGCGGCGGTCATCGAGCCGCATTTCATCAGTTTCGTGGAAAGCTGCCTGCAAAAGTCGGGTTTGCCGCCGGGTCTCATCGGCGTGGAATTTTCCGAGCGCGTCTGTCTCACCCATCCCGATCAGGTCGTACCCGCGCTCGACGTGTTCGCGCGGATCGGCGTCCCGGTCGCCATCGACGACTTCAACGTGGTGGGCGCAGGTATGCCCATCCTCGATCATGCCGCGGTGCGTCTGCTCAAAATCGACGCGGAACTCACCACCAATGCCTTGCAGCATCGGCTCACGCAAGCGCGTGTCGTCGGACTGGTGCAGACGGCGAAGGTGATGGGATTGCAGACCGTTGCCAAGCGCGTGCTTGGCGGTGATCACAGCAACTGGCTGACCGCGCTCGGCGTGGACTTCGTGCAGAGTTTCGAGGCGTCGCCGCCTGTTGCGCTTGACAGTCTGTTGGGGCAGGCACCCGCGCAGACGGGCTAACTACCGCGCGGTGTAGGCATCCATCATGAGGCCGGTGCCGCCGCGCGAAACGTGCGCGACGACCGCGGTGCGGCGATGCAGCTTGGTGACGGCGCCGAGATTGATGGCGAACGCGAGTTCTACCTGCTGACCTTTGCGCAACCCCAGATTGGTGGTCTCGACGAACACACCCGTGGCGGAAAGGTTTATGGCGCGGCAAAGTTTTTTGCGGCCATGGGGCGTGGTGATGTAGACCGTAGTGCGTGCCCGGTGCCTCGTGTGCAGCCGCCGCTCTACAGACTGAATCCCCGCCGTCGTTGTTTTGCTCATCAGGCTCTCCTACAGGGATTATTGCCTTGTGAGATGGCTCTTTGAACCGAACTGAACTTAATAGGTTTCGACAAAAAATTCACGTTCTTCGATTTACCCCATGCCGCGGACCGTGTCTGCCACCCGAATCCGGATGAATACCGGGCAATGGTCCGACAACTTGCGGCGCAGTGCGTCTTTTGGCCGGTAAAGTGCGCGTCCGAAGGAATCCTTCACCAGCCCTTGCGCCATCTGGCGACCCAGAACGATGTAGTCGATGTAGCCGCTGAACGTCTGCGAGGGCATGCAGTTTTGAAAAGCTTGCCCCTCGGCCGTGTTGACAAGGTCGGCTTCCGGCGGGTCGGAGTCGTCGATTTCGGCCCAGAGGGACACCCCGGCCGGTTCACGCTGCAGATCGCGGTTGAAGTCCCCGAGAACGGCGAACGGCATGTGCTCCTTGGCCTGCGCGTCGATCCATCGTTCGAGTGCCGGCACCTGGCCGGCTAACACGCCGCAGCTCGGTCGCGAAGAATCCAGCGGATCGCGGGCACAACCCGATTTCAGGTGAACCGACAGCAACCGCAATTCCTGCGCAGTGCCGGGAAACACGCGTACCTCGACACCCCGCCGCACATCGTCAGAATTCGACAGATCCGCGAGATCGGGAGCACAGGCGTAAGGCAACCCCCGGCGGATTGCGAATCCGTTGTTCTGTACCGCGATGCGCCCCGAGAAGCAAAATTGGTATCCGGGAAATATCAGGCGTGCGGCATCAGGACCGTCCACTTCCTGCAGCGCGATGATGTCCGCGTCGAGGGTGCGGGCGTGTTTCTTCAGCGCCGCAATGTCTTCGCGGCTGCGCGCAAGCTCGTGCGCGACATTGCATGGCACGCCACGCCGCGCGCCATCGCGAGGTGTGCCGGCTGGCCAGCACGCGGGAGTCAGCGCTCGCAGGGTTTCGGGTTTCATGAACCATTCGAGATTCCAGGTCGCGATCTTGAGCTCGGACGGAGCGGCGTCCGAGAAACCCGCGAGCGACAGCAGCAGCGAGGCGGCAACAGTGGCGCGATTTTTCATGTGCGCGACTATCGCATGCGGGAGACGCCGTTGTTACTGACACCTTGGCTGCCCGTGGTTACCTTGCGGGGCTACTTCCAGCAGCGCTGCGCGCCGCCGGTGCCACTGACCCCGCGCCTCCCGCGCGCGTCGATGGAGAACGCGAGGCATTCGAAATCCTCGGCCTGTCCGCCCACTGGCATGGGGGTTGCGGTGGCAACGAAAGACTGGCCGTCGGCCGCGAGCGCGACTGATAGCGCGTACTTGCTTGCCGTGATTGCGACGGTGGCGGTATAGACGCCATTCCGTTGGTAGTGGAACTCCTGAGCGCTCTGCAGTTGCAACAGCGCTGCCATGGCTTCGGCGCGATGCACGCGCAACATGTGGTGGCGATACACGGGAATGGCGAACACGGCGATGAAGCCGATGATCACCAGCACCGCGAGAAGTTCGAACAATGTGAAACCGCGCCTGGACATGCGGCCACGTCACCATGGAATGCCGCGGTGGCGTGAGACGGAAAACTCATCCAACGCGCTACATACTTGCAATGCCGGGGCGACGCACCCATATTTCACGCGCGCCACGGGCGCGTATCAGGGAGTCCCATCATGGGTTGGATTTTGCTTGCAGTCCTCGTCGTCGCGATCTGGTTTGTCGTCTCTCTTTACAACCGGTTGGTCGGCGCCCGTAACGGCTACAAGAACGCTTTCGCGCAGATCGACGTTCAGCTCACGCGCCGTTATGACCTCATCCCGAACCTGGTGGAGACCGTCAAGGGCTACATCAAGCACGAACGGGAGACGCTCGAAGCGGTGATCCAGGCGCGCAATACCGCAGTCAGCGGACTGAAAGCCGCCGCTGCCAACCCTGGTGATGCCGCCGCAATGACCGCACTCTCGGGAGCGGAGTCGCAGCTCGGTGGCGCACTCGGCCGGCTGTTCGCGTTGGCCGAAGCCTACCCGGACCTCAAGGCCAACCAGAACATGATGCAGCTTTCCGAGGAGCTCACCTCGACAGAGAACAAGGTGGCATTCGCGCGTCAGGCGTACAACGACGCCGTCATGAGCTACAACAACCAGGTCGAGATGTTTCCGGGCAGCATCATCGCCGGCATGTTCAACTTCACGCTGGCGCAGCTGCTCGAGCTCGCCAAGCCCGAGGCGCGCGAAGCGCCGAAGGTCAGCTTCACCTAACAAGATGGATTTCTACGCCCGCCAGGAAGCCGCGCGCCGCACGACGCGCTGGCTCCTGGCCGCGTTCCTGGTGTCCGTCGCGCTGGTCGTGATAGCGGTGGATGCAGTGGTGGCGTTCGCCATCGCCGCTGCCGATCCCGGTGCATCCCCTGTCAATGCGGTGGTCGGAAGCAGTGTCGTGGTGCTGGGGATCATCTGCGGCGCCAGCCTGTTCAAGACGCTCTCGCTCCGCGCCGGCGGCGGCACCGTTGCACGTTCGCTGGGCGGCACGCGCATAGAGCGCAACACCGGCGACATCGCGCTGAAACGCCTGCACAACGTAGTCGAAGAAATGTCCATCGCGTCGGGCGTAACCATGCCCGAGGTCTACGTGCTCGAAAACGAAGACGGCATCAATGCATTCGCTGCGGGAAACTCGCCCGCCGATGCCGCCATCGCCGTGACACGCGGCGCCGCCGCCCGGCTCAAGCGCGATGAACTACAGGGCGTGATCGCGCACGAATTCAGCCACATCCTCAATGGCGACATGCGCCTCAACGTGCGGTTGTTAGGCTGGACATTCGGGCTGCTGGCGGTCGCCATCGTGGCGCGCGTCGTCCTGCAGAGCTCGCCGGGCACCGGCGGCAGGAGCCGCAAGGACGGCGCGGGCGCGCTCATGCTCGCGGCGCTCGCGGCGATGGTGCTGGGTTACATCGGCGTGTTCTTCGGCCGCCTGTTGCAGGCCGCGGTGTCGCGGCACCGCGAGCGACTTGCCGATGCGTCGGCCGTGCAGTTCACGCGCAATCCCGTAGGCCTGTCCGGCGCCCTGCTCAAGATTGCCGGCGCGAGCGCCGGTTCGCGCATGGTCTCGCCGGAAACCGAAGAAGTGGCGCACATGTTGTTCGCCGCGGGCCTGCCGCGTTTGTTTGCCACGCACCCACCGATCGAAGAGCGGCTCAAGGCCCTCGATCCCTCGTTCCGCGCGAGCGAGCTGACGGCGCTCGCGGCGCAGGCCGCGAGCGATTCGGAACGTCAGCGAGCCGAGGACGCCGGGCGGGCACCGGGCCCGGGCCCCGACGCCGCGAGGGCGAGTGGGTTCAGCCCTGTCACTGAACGCGGCGTCCGCGGGCACGCGCCGCACGACATCGCGGCGCTCGCCGGCACCATTGCCAGTGAAAACGTGCGCTACGCCGAAACCGCACGCGTTGCCATTCCCGAAGGGCTGCGCAACTTTGTCGACTCCGCCGATCACGCGCGGGCCCTGATGCTGGCGGTCCTGACCAGCAAAAATCCCATGGTACTCACCGAGCAGCGCACCATCCTCGACACGGCGTATGGCGCGGAATTCACCGGGCGTGTTTTCGGCCTGCGGCCACTCGCAGAATCCCTGACACCTGCGCTTCGCCTGCCAGCGGTGCAACAGCTTTTTCCCGCGCTGCGGCGTTTGTCGCCCGCAGAACGCCAGCGACTGCGCAATGTCGTGATTCAGCTCGCAAAGTCAGACTCGCGCATCGACGTCTTCGAGTGCTGCCTGATCATGCTGCTGGCGGTGAGTCTCGATGATCTCGAGTCCGGGGCGCCGCACGGAAACGCATCGCTGATGCAGGAAATGCCGGCTATCCACACGCTTTTCGCCGTTCTCGCTGCGCAAGGCTCGAGCGACGAAGCGCGTACGCGCCAAGCCTACGAGGCCGGCATCTCTGTGGTGTTACCCGAGCGCCGGCCTGCCTACGGGCAGGTCGACCAGTGGCCCAATGCATTGGCCGAAGCGCTGGGTCGACTCTCCGATCTTCGGCCCATCGCCAAGAAAGTGCTCATCGAAGGGCTGGTGCGGTGTATCGCGCACGATCAGAAGCTTTCGGTGGAAGAAGGCGAGCTGCTACGCACGGTGTGCGCGGTGCTGCATTGCCCGCTTCCGCCGATTCTCTCGACGCCGCCGGAGTCCGGTAGTTAGAGCACGCGGAACGGTCGCAGGCCCTGGTCGCGGATCTGAATGCGCCGTGCGGTCAGGGACCGGCGGCGTGGAGCCTTCCTTTCAGTGATGGCGACTTCCGCGCAGATCTGCAGCGCGCTCGTTTCGGGTTCCGGCTGGTCGATTACGTTCAAGGCGGCCGCGAATTCCTCGAGACGCTCGGCGAGATTTGAATTTCTCATGACAGTTCCTTTGCTGAGTTCCTGACTTTTGTTTCAGGACCAGTTTGGGGAACCGCTTTTGCACGCTGATTAACGGCGCGCGAAGAGTGCGTTACACCTGATTGGATTCAGGGAACTTTTTACTCAGTGAGGAACTTGCCGATGGCCGCGGCAAACGGCTCGATGTCGACGAGGAAGGCGTCGTGACCTTCGAGTGAGGCCAGTGGCACGAAATCTGTGGCGGTGCCAGCAGCTTCAAAGCCATCCGCGATGGCCCGTTGCTCATTGATGGTGAACAGGATGTCGGATTCGACGCCGATCACCAACGCGCGCTCCGCCGCCGCCCGCTTTAGCGCGGCCGTGGTCGAGCCGCCATGCGCCGAGATATCGAAGCGATCGATGGCGCGCGACAGGTAGAGATAACAATTGGGATCAAACACGGAAACGAACTTGTCGGCCTGTGCGTTCAGGTAGTCCTGCACGGCAAATTCGGCCGGGAAATGTGCGCGGCCCGGAGGCAATGTTTCGTAGCGGCGATCGGAAGCCGGACGGCGGCCAAAGCGATGCTTCCACTCCGCGGCCGAGCGGTACGTAAGAGTGCCAAGCTTGCGTGCCAGTCGCATGCCGGTGATCGGGCGCACGTCGCCGGAATACTGGCCATCCTGCCAATCCGGATCCGTAAGAATGGCATCGCGCTGCGTCGAACGCAGTGCGATGGCGAAGGGCATAGCCGCGGGGCTGCCGGAAATGCTGATGACCCGGCGGGCGACGCCGGCGAATTGCACCGCAAAGGCCAGCACCGCCATGCCACCCAGCGAGGCACCGACCACGGCTGACAATCGTTCGATGCCCAGCGCACGGATGGTTTCGTAGCCGCCGCGCGCGATGTCTTCGATGGAAAGGTCCGGAAACTCCAGCCGATAGGCGAGGCCGGTGGCGGGATCGATGGACGCAGGACCGGATGAGCCGAAGCAGCTGCCCAGCGAATTGACGCAGACGACGAAGTAGCGATTGGTGTCGATGGCCTTGCCAGGGCCGACCATCTTTTCCCACCAACCCGCCGAAGGGTCCTCCGGAGACGACGCTGCGTGCGCCGAAGGCGAAAGCCCCGTGAAGAGTAGCACCGCGTTGTCGCGCGCTGTATTGAGCGAACCCCAGGTCTCGTAGGCAACCCGGCCTTCAGTCAGCGCGCCGCCGCGCCAGAAACGGAAGGGATCCGGCAGCGCGGCGAACTTCGTTGCAGGACCCAAGCTCACTTCGGAGAGCTCGGCAGCAACCGCGCGACTCATTTCTTTCGACTCGGCACGGTCGAATGTTTCGCGCGGTTGTCCGCTCATGGCTCTGGATCACCACCGTCCGAGATTCCCTCGAACAGCGCGGTAGATAGATAGCGTTCGCCCGTGTCCGGCAGCATGGCGAGTGTGACCGAACCCGGTCCGGCTTCGCGCGCCACCTTGAGTGCCGCGGCGAACGTACCGCCGCTCGAGATGCCGACGAAAATGCCTTCGCTCCTGGCAAGTGCACGCGCGGCTTCGATCGCCTCGACGTCCGTGACCGGTACGATGCGGTCGGGAACGCCTTTGTTGAGCACCGCCGGGACGAAGTCCGGGGTCCAGCCCTGGATCTTGTGGGGCGCAAACGGTTTGCCACCTAACAACTGCGCCGCTTCCGGCTCGGTGGCGATGATCTTCACATCCGGGCGGGTTAGCTTGAGCACTTCACCGACACCGGTAAGCGTGCCGCCCGTACCCCAGCCGGTGACGAAGTTGTCGAGACGTTTGCCGACGAAGTCCTGAATGATTTCCGGACCCGTGGTGTTGCGGTGGTAAGCCGGATTGGCCGGGTTCTCGAACTGACGAGCGAGGAACCAGCCGTGTTTCTGTGCGAGTTCCGCGGCCTTGCGCACCATGCCCTGACCGCGCTCGGCGGCGGGGGTCAGAATCACCTTGGCGCCGAGCATACGCATGATCTTGCGGCGCTCGATGGAGAAGGTTTCCACCATGACGGCGACGAAGGGGTAACCCTTGGCGGCGCACACCATAGCCAGCGCGATTCCCGTGTTGCCGGAGGTGGCTTCCACCACCGTCTGGCCGGGCTTCAGCGTGCCGCTGCGCTCCGCGTCCTCGATGATGGCGATTGCCAGTCGGTCTTTGACCGATGCGAGCGGGTTGAAGAATTCGCACTTCACGTAGATCGTCGTGCCCGCGGGTGCGAGCCGGTTGATGCGAACGATGGGAGTGCGGCCGATAGTGCCGAGGATGTTGTCGTAGAGCATGGTGCCGGGACTCTAGGCGCGTCCCTGAGGCGAAACGAGGCTGGCCTTGGAATAGCCATATAACAGTTGGTTATGCTGATGCCCTCATGAACGAACGACTGCAAAAGCTTTTGGCGGGAGCTGGCCACGGTTCACGGCGCGGCATCGAAGAGTGGATTCGCGCGGGCCGCGTGACCATCAATGAACGTGTCGCGGTGCTGGGCGACCGCGCCACGGAAGCCGACCGGATTTGTCTCGATGGCAAACCACTCGATCTGGGTGGACGCATCGAATCAGTCGAAGTGATGCTGTATCACAAGCCCGTCGGGGAAATGACCACTCGCAGCGATCCGGAAGGCCGGCCCACGGTGTTCGATCGATTGCCTCCGCCGGTGAGCGGGCGCTGGATCGTGGTCGGCAGGCTGGACGTGAACACCTCAGGGTTGCTGTTGTTCACCAACGACGGTGCCCTCGCGCATCGGCTCATGCACCCGTCGAGCGAGATCCGGCGTGAGTACCTGGTTCGCCTGCGCGGCTCGCCGCCCGCAGAGGTGCTGGAGCGGTTGCGAACTGGTGTGCATCTCGAAGACGGCCTGGCAAATTTCGATGAGATCCACACCGATTCCACGGAAGGCAGTCACACCTGGCTTCGGGTCTGCCTGCACGAAGGGCGCAATCGGGAAGTGCGCCGGCTCTTCGAACACGAGGGCTTTATAGTCAGCCGATTGAGCC
>DASTTJ010000061.1:0-6689 GCA_035760205.1 Steroidobacteraceae bacterium
CGACGCGTCGACGCCGCCCATCATCACGTGATAGTTCTGATTGACCGCGGCATCCACTATGGCTTCGAGCAAGCGGCGGCCGAGCTTCTGGCCGCGAAAGCGGGTCTCGACGTAGACGGAGTGCTCGATCGTGTACTTGTAGGCTGGCCGGTCGCGAAATTTTCCGAAGCTCGCAAACCCGGCGAGCTCGCCGGTGTCATTCTCGATTCCGATGACCGGATAGTGCCCCCGCGTCTTGGTGTCAAACCACTTCTCCATGTATTCCGGTCGGAGCGGCTCATACTCATAAATCGCAGTCGAATTCGCGATGGCGTCGTTGAAGATCGCCAGGATCGCCGCGGAGTGCCGTTCCTTTGTGCACTCGACGAATTTCATTGGCTGCCCTGAATGTACCTGGCGAATTCGCCGCTCGACATGGTTTCGTCGAGATAGCCGAACGTGCCCGACTCGCGGATTTCGCGCGCGGCATCGGTGAGCCCGGTCATGGCGGCGCGATACAGCGACGTGGCGAGGCTGATGCGCCGCACGCCGGCCCCGGTCAGTTCCGCCACGGAAAAGGATTTGCCGCGAATTCCGACCATGAAGTTCACGGGCTTCGTGAGTGATGCACACACCGTGCGTATGGCCGCAAGATCAGGAAGGCCGGGAGCGAACAGCACATCGGCGCCGGCGCGTTCGAAAGCCTGCAGACGCCTGATGGTGTCGTCGAGATCCGGCCGGCCGTGTAGATAGTTCTCGGCGCGCGCGGTGAGCGTGAAGGGGAAGGGGAGTTGGCGTGCGGCTTCGACCGCGGCCGCGACACGTTCGGTCGCGAGGCCGATGTCGAAGATCGGTGCCTCTTTGCGGCCGCTCGCGTCTTCGATGGAACCGCCCACGAGTCCCACACCCGCGGCGAGCGCGATTGCCTTGGCCGTGGCGGCGGGGTCATCACCGAAACCCTTCTCGAGATCGGCGGAAACCGGTAGTGGGGTTGCGCCGCAGATGATGCGGGCCTGCGCCATGGCTTCATCGATGGAGAGGTTGCCGTCGAGACGGCCAAACGTGCCCGCCGAGGCGCCGCTCGAGGTAGCCAGCGCGGGAAAGCCAAGTGAGGTAAGTATTCGCGCCGTCCCGCCATCCCAGCAGTTGGCGATGACGAAGGTGCCGCTGTCGTGCAGCGCCCGGAAGCGCAGCGCGCGATCTGTCTGAGATTTGTCTTCCATGCCGTCCTCTGATTTCTGCAGCCGCGAGTCTAGCGAGAGTGGGTGCTTACGTAATCCATGACCTCGTCGAAGCGGGCCACCCAGATCTGGGGATGCTGGCGTAGCCATTCCACGAGTTGACGGTGCGCCTCGGCGGATATTTCGAGGTAATCGCCGCCGGTGCCATGGAATTGCAGCACGCCGAGACCGCGAGCCTCGCGGACACGTTCGACATAGGCGACGAGCGCAGCACCATCGGGCTTGTCGACGGGTCCGAAGCTGGCACCTGGAACACGTCAAGCTTGCCGAAGTTCCTGGCGTCGTCGTAGGTCAAGACGATCGCGGCAGCCTTTCCTTTTGGCCACGCGATCTGCGCATGCGCCGGGCTCGCCAACCAGGCTGACAGTATTGCTGCGATGAGTATTCGCATCAGTCGAGCCGCTTCTTGAATCGTGCGACGGCAATCATGAGCATCACCGTCAGAAAGGCCGCGAGTTTGGCAAGTTGTGGCCAGACTTCGGGAAGATCCGCGCCCCGCAGCATGATGCCGCGGATGATCACGTTGAAGTGCGTGAGCGGCAGCACCTGCGCGATCCATTGCGCGGCCACCGGCATGCCTTCGAACGGGAACATGAAGCCCGAAAGCAGGATGGACGGCAGCAGCGTGACGAACGCGAGCTGAAACGCCTGGAACTGGGTCTGAGCCAGCGTCGAGACGAATAGGCCGAGCCCTAACGTGGCCGCGATGAACATCAGCGTGGCGGCGTAGAGATTGGCCAGGCTGCCGACCAGCGGCACGCTGAACAGCGCCGACCCGACGATCATGATGATCGTGGTCTGGATGAGGCCGATGCCCACGTACGGCAGCAGTTTACCCACCATGAGCTCGAGACTGCCGAGCGGCGTGGCGATCAGCAACTCCAGATTTCCGCGCTCGCGTTCGCGCACGATGGCGCCAGAGGTGAACAGCACCATGGTCATCGACAGGATCACGCCGATGAGCGCCGGCACGATCTGGACGGCGGTGCGTTTCTCGGGGTTGTAGAGCGTGCGGATTTCGATGCGGCGCGGAGTCATGCGTTTGCCGCCGGAGTACGCGCCTTCGCCGTGGCGCGTCAGCAAGGGCATCGCGGCGATGCCGCCGGCAACACCGGCGAGGCTGGGCTGTGAGCCGTCGACCAGGATCTGCACCACCGGACGCGTGTCCGATTGCAGGCGGCGTTCGAAATCGGCGGGGATCACCACCGCCATGCTGGCGCGGCCTTCGCGCATGAGCCGGTCCAGTTCGGCGGAGGAGTCCGTGGTGTAGCTCACGTGGACCACCTGTGTGGCGCGCAGCTGGGCGATGAATTCGCGGGACATCGAAGAGTTGGCGTCGTCCTTGATCACAGTCGCGAGATTGCGGACGTCGTAGTTGATGGCATAGCCGAACAAAGTGATCTGCATGAGCGGCACGCCGACAATCATGCCGAAAGTCACGCGGTCGCGTGACAGCTGCCGCACTTCCTTGGTGGCGACGGCAAAGAGTCGCCGGAACGACGATTTCATCTTGTTAGCGGCCAAGTTTTCCCGGCCTCGTCGCCACCACGAAGACATCTTCGAGGCTGGCGTCGGTGAGTTCGATCTTTGCCTCGATGTGGTGCTGTCTCAGCAAGGCACTCAGCTGGACCTTCGCGTCTTTCACGCTGCGGTCCGCGAGCACGCGCAGGCGGATGCCGAGCTGCGTGACACCATGCACCCACGGAAGTTCGCGGATGATTCGCGGCGCTTCGCTCCCATCGGCACCCTCGATCTCATAGATGTTGGCTTCGACGCTGGCCATCAACGCGCGCGGCGTACCCTCGGCGACCACGCGCCCCTCGGCAATGATCGCGAGGGAGTGGCAGCGCTCGGCTTCGTCCATGTAGTGAGTCGACACGAGGATGGTGGCGCCACCCTCGGCGAGCTGGAACAGGCGTTCCCAGAAATCGCGGCGGCTCTGCGGATCGACCGCGCTGGTCGGCTCATCGAGCAGCAGGAGTTCCGGCGAATGCAGCGTCGCGGCGGCCAGCGCCAGGCGCTGCTTCTGGCCACCGCTCATGGTGCCGGCGCGCTGCTTGCGCAGCCCTTCGAGATTGTAGGTGGCGCGTTGCTGGGCGATGCGTGCTTCGACATCGCCTTCGAGGCCGTATAGATCCGCAATGAACCCCAGGTTCTCATCGACGGTGAGGTCTTCCCACAACGAAAACTTTTGCGGCATGTATCCCAGGCGCCGGCGAATCGCCTCGGCGTCCTTGACCACCGACAGGCCAAACACTTCCGCGTGGCCATCGCTGGGCAAGAGCATTCCGCAGAGCATGCGCAGCGTGGTCGACTTGCCGGAGCCGTTCGGTCCGAGGAACCCGTATATGCGGCCAGAGGGGATATCGAGGTCGATGTGATCCACCGCGACCTTGTCGCCGAATTTTCGCGTGAGCTGCCGCGCGCTTATTGCTGTTGGGGCGGCGCCATTCACGGCGATGCCAGGGCAAGCGTCACGTCCACCGGCACGCCCGAAGGCAGCGATGCGTCGCCGCTGTCGTCGAACACGACTTCGGCGAGGAATGACAGGCGCGACCGGTCCGCGGCCGTCAGCGAGTAGTAAGGCGTGAACTCCGCCTCGCTGGCAATGAAACGCACCTGGCCCTTGAACGTGCGCTCGATACCGTCGATGCGCAGCGTTGCAGGCGTGCCGATTTTCACTTTCGCGCGGACGGGCTCGGGCACGTGCACGCGCGCGAAGGGCGCGGTTGCCGCCAGCAATACGGCGACCGTGGCGCCACGCGCGGGTTTTTCACCGACGTGAAACGGCAGTGAGTCGATGGTTCCGGAGATCGGCGCGCGCACTTCGAGGCGCGAAGAAGTGGTTTCGAGGCCTTGCAGATGGGCGCGGGCGATTGCCACGGCCTGACGCGCCTGGGCGAGTTGTTCGCTGCGCGTGCCTTCCTGCAGTTCACGCAGGGACGCTTCCGCTTCGCGCAGCGCAGCCTCGGCGGCCTCGGCCGTGGCGACTTGCCGGTCAGCTTCGGATTGGCTGACCAGGCTGCGCGTCACGAGGCCCAGCAGCCGATCGCGTTCGCGTACGGCATCGTTTCGCTGGACGCGGGCCGCGTCGCGGCGTGCGGCGGCCGCGCGAATGGTCGTGTTTCGTGGACCATTCGTCAGTTCCTCGACGCGTGCTTCGGCTTCGGCCAGTTGTGCCCGCGAACCCGCAAGGTCGGCGGTCGACAGCGCGCGATCCTGGACCACGATGACGTCGCCGGCCTTGACCTCGGCGCCTTCGGCGAACGGCAGCGAAACAATGGCTTCATTGGCATCCGCCACGAGCTCCACGCGATCACGTTCCAGCGTGCCGGGCAGTGTGCTTTCGTCGTGACGCACGCAGGCGGCGAGCAGGATGGCGCCGGCAACGGCAGCGAGTGTGCGCAATCTCATTCTGCGAATTCGATGCGCATGGAAAAGTCGACGGCCTGAACGTGTTTGGTGATCCCGCCGATGGAAATGTAGTCGACGCCAGTGAGCGCGATTTCCCGCACCGTGGCGAGCGTCACGCTGCCCGAGGCCTCGAGTTTCGCCTTGGCGCCGTGCGCGTGTTTGCGCTTCACCGCTTCGCGCATGTCGTCGAGTGAAAGCTCATCGAGCATGATGATGTCGGCGCCGGCGGCGAGTGCCTGGTCGAACTCGGCGAGGGTTTCCACTTCCACTTCGACCGGAATGCCCGGTGCAGTGCGGCGCGCGGTTGCAACGGCCCCGCCGATCGAGCCCGTGGCGATGATGTGGTTCTCCTTGATGAGCACCATGTCGTAAAGCCCCAGGCGATGGTTCTGCGCGCCGCCGCAGCGCGCTGCGTATTTCTGCGCGAGCCGCAGGCCCGGCAGGGTTTTGCGCGTGTCGAGAATAGTGCAGCCGGTGCCCGCGATGGCTTCGACGTAGCGACTGGCCGCGGTCGCGGTGGCGGACAGGGTTTGCAGGAAATTGAGCGCGGTGCGTTCGCCGGTGAGGATGGGGCGTGCTGGACCAGAAAGTTTGAGCAGGGGTTTGTCGGTGGTCAGGCGACCGCCGTCTTTCGTCAGCCATTCCAGGCGAATGCCCGGATCGAGTTGTTTGAAGGTGGCGTCGGCCCAGTCCGTCCCGCAGAGAACCGCAGGTTCGCGCGCAACGATTTGCGCGCGAACCTGCTGCGAGGCGGGAACCAGTGCGGCGGTCACGTCGCCCGCACCCAAGTCTTCAGCCAGCGCGGCCGCGACCTGCCGCGCTATGACATTGCCGTCTAACTTCGCGATCAGAACGGCAGGCCGTGCGAGGTGGCGCTCATGCACAGCAGCATCGGGATCGACAGGATGAAGTTGGTGCGCGACGCGTACAGCGCCGTCTTGCGGGCTTTGGCCTTCTCGTCATCGGTGGCCGGCTTGATGCCGAGGACCTTCTTCTGGTTCGGCCAGATGATGCCCCACACGTTGATGAACATGATGGTGCCGAGCCATGCGCCGATGCCGATGACGACCGTCTGGTAGTCGTGCGAGCCGTTCGAGTAGCCGAACGTGAACGCCGGGACGAAACGTTCCGCGAGAAGCCATGCGCCCGCGACCCAGGTGGCCAACGCGGACCAGCGGAACCAGAACAACGCGCGTGGGGCGACGTATTTGCCGATGGCGGCGGGGCCGGGACCACCCTTGTCTTCCGTGGCGGCGGCCATGGCCGGGACCTGGACTGCGTTCAGGTAGTAGAGAAGGCCGATCCAGAAGATGCCGGTTACGATGTGTACCCAGCGCGCGAGCGACAGGTGGTTGAATTGGGATTCCGGCGGCAGCAGGCTCTGCGAAAGGACGACTGAGAGAACAACAGCCAGAACGATGCCCGTAATGAGCGCGTAGCGATGATTCGTGAATATTTTCATTGTCTTAATCTCCCCGGTGAGCGGTTTGAAGAATAGGGGACGAGCCCCCATAATTCAACGCGCTCCGCGTGGGCCGGACATCATGATTGAACGCCCGCCATCTCCTTGCATCAAAGTCTGTGTACTGGTCGCCGGCGACCGCTGCGCGGGATGTTTGCGCTCGGTGGACGAAATCGCGGCGTGGCCGGCAATGAGCGCGGAAGCGCAATGGGCGCTCCTCGGGACGCTCGATCAAAGGAGAAAGAACGTGGCAGAAGACGTAGTCAGTCGCATCAAGACCCATATCGGATCCGGCCCGGCCGTGCTGTTCATGAAAGGCACGCCGGATTTTCCGCAGTGCGGATTTTCGGCCCAGGTCGTGGCTGCGCTGCGCGCCTCAGAGGCCGGTTTCCAGGCCGTGAACATTTTCGAGGATCCGGAGCTGCGTGATGCGCTCAAGAAATTCTCGAACTGGCCTACCTACCCGCAGCTCTATGTGAACGGCGAGCTGGTCGGCGGCTGCGACATCGTGCTCGACATGCACAAGAGCGGCGAGCTCAGGAAGCTGCTGGCGGAATCCGGCGCGGTCAACTAAGACGGTGCCGGGCCGGCAA
>DASTTJ010000062.1:0-2632 GCA_035760205.1 Steroidobacteraceae bacterium
CGACAGGCCTTGCACGATCTTCTCGCGATCCTTGCCCTTGATGCCGATGTCGATCAAGGGAGCAGCCATCGTGGCGGCAACCGCAGTGTTCTTCTTGCCCATGTGTTTACTCCTAACGCAATGGGGAGAGTCTAGCCATGCGACGCGCGCGCGGCTATTCGGAATTGCCTATCGGTTCGATCGATAGTGCGTCCGCAACGCATCGCCGCCAAAGTCCCGCTCCAGGTCGCGATACACGGTATGAATGTGGTTGGCGTCGTTCTGCGTGTCGTCGTATTCGATGAGCAGCGTAGGACCGTGGATGCGGTAGTAATGCGCCTGTCCGACCTCGATGCCGCCTGCCCAGGCGAAGCGCACTTTCTCGAAACCTGCCCGATCCAGGCGCAGCAATGCGTCCTTGGCGGAAGCCGCCGTCATGCGTCCGACATACAACTCGATGAGACGACGCAACTGCGCCTTCTCCTGCGCAGACATCTCCCCGGCGGCGAGACCCGCGAGTTTCAGGTTCTGTACTTTGGGATCGTTGCCCGTGAGGATTTCAGCGAAAGCGGTATCGCGAATCGTGGCCACCTGGCGGCGCGCGACGGGCAGCATCGTAATCAACTCGCGGCCCAGGTCTTCTTCGGCGGCAAGCAACCGGAAGCCGGCATTCGGGCCGTCAAGCACGCGCGCGGGATTCGCGCCCAGGAACACGGGCGCGATGATGGGCGCCTCACCCGGCACTTCGGTGACATTGATCGACAGATGGTGGCCTTCGAATCGCCACCCCCACGGCATTCCTGTCGCTGGTCTGCCAAAGATGGCGGTGTAGTAGAGGCCCGGATCGCGACGCGATGCGTTCGCGACTCCAGCCTCGGTTTCGACGCGGCGCAGGATGTTTTCGTGTTTCAGGACGCCGCGCGTTGCGAGCAAGCCTTCGGGGCTCAGTGCGGTGGCCAGCAGCGGCCCCAGCAACTCGCTCTGCGTGTCATCGAGTTTGAGCAGCGAGACACCGGCTCGTACCATTGGAACGAAGTTCCAGTTCAATCGTTCGGGTGATTCGAGAGGGAAGCTTGCCGCCGTGCGCAGATCGGTCGGCAAAGACTTCAGGAAGGCATTGGCGCTTGCGGCGGCGTCCGTGGCAGCCGCTCCCGCCGCGTCAGTGCGAGAGACGAGCAGCGCGCCGGCAGCGCCGGCGGCCAGCGACATGACGGCGGCCGCAATCCGTGCAATTCGCATCGACGCTCTCCTTATTAGAGAGCCGATCGTACGCTTCCGGCGCAGGTTCCCGCTAGCTTCGCTCCGCCACTCCGCCCATGAGCTTCTCCGCCTCGGCACGGTTTTTCCTGAAGACTTCTTCGAGCCCTGCGTCGCGCAGGAAGCTCACGTCGATACGCGCCGAGCTGTCGACGCTGGTGCCACCCAGGTGATCCGCCCCGCCGCCCTCGGTCATCTCTTCGATGAGGCCGCTTGCCATGTGGATGGCGGCGACCAGCTGACGCGACTCCGGCGCCACCTCGCTCGGCCGATGATGGAATGCCACCGCCTCGACGATCGGGAACGGAATTCCCCACAGGCCTAGTAGATAGGCCCCGACCTCGGCGTGTGTGACGCCGAAGATCTCGCGCTCGGCCGCGGCGCTGTCGCCGTTGAGCTCCTTCTTGCGATCGAGCGCCCGCACGTAGTCAGGCGGGGCGGCATGCAGCAGCACCAGTGCGCCGATGTCGTGCAGGAGCCCCGCGGTGAAGGCCGCGTCGGCCAGTGCGGGATTGCCCACGATCTTTTTGGCGAGCACGGCCGTGAGCATCGAATGATGCTGCAGGCGGTCGGGCGAGAAGCCTTTGACTTCGCTGATGGCCTTGTCGGAGAACGAAGTGGACCCGAGCACCAGCGACTTGATGATCTCGACGCCGAGGTAGGTCACGGCGGGACGGATGCTGACGATCTTCTGGCCCAGGCCGAAATACGCGGAGTTCACCAGCTGCAACACCTTGGCGCAGACCGCGGCGTCCATTTCGATCACCTTCGCGAATGACGCACTGTCCGCTTTCGGATCCGCGGCCAGGCGCGACAGCTCGGTATAAGTGGACGGCACGGCCGGAATGCGCTCGAGCTTGCCCACGAGCGCCGTCAGCGCCGGATTCTGCATGAGCTTGTGCAGCGCATGTGTCTGCTCGATGACCGCGCGCAGCGTGTCGCCGTCGCAGGGTTTGTGCAGAAACTGATGCGTGACGGGCAGCGCACGCATGATGGATTCGCGTTCCGCCTGTCCCGACAGCACGATGCGCGCCGCCGCGGGGAAGTCCCGCTGGATGTGGCGCAGCAGCTCGGCGCCGTCCATGCCCGGCATGCGCATGTCGGTGATGACGACATCCGCGGGCGTCTGCTTCATGTGTTCCAGCGCCTGCTGGCCGCCGAGCGCGAAGGTCATTTCCCAGCGCTTGCGTTCCTTGCGCAGTGAGTTGCGCAGGCCATCGAGAATGGCCTGTTCGTCATCGACAAATAACACGTGGAGAGAAGTCATGCTGCAGCCTGTTTGTTAGAGGTTCCGGCCGACATGGCCGATTCCGACACGGGCAGTCGGATGAAAAACGTCGTCCCTTTCCCCGTTTCCGTTTCGAAGTGAAGTGATCCCTGTAGTTTCTCGACCACG
>DASTTJ010000063.1:0-8465 GCA_035760205.1 Steroidobacteraceae bacterium
GAGTCTATCTACTCCGCCGGACGGTCGACTCTGAACTGGAGGAATCATGAAACGTGCACCCTTGAACCTGATGGCAGCAATCGGCATCGCCATTGCCGCACCGGTTTGGGCGGTCAGTCTTCCGGCGGCGCGTCCCGCCGAACTACCCTCCGAAAACACACTGACACACTGGACCGCCGGCAGCGCTTCGCTGGTGCCGCTCATGGCGGCCGACATGCTGGCGGACCAGGCTGAAAGCATCGACGCGCCGACAACCGACACTGGCGGCGAAATCGCCAAGCCGCTCGATGACATCGCTTTCGTCAGGAAGGCCACCGAAAGCAGCCGCAACGAAGTGAATTCCGCGAAGGAAGCATTGCCGCAGTTGCAGCAACCCGAGTTGAAGCGCATCGCCGAGATGCTGGTGCACGATCACACCGGAGCGAATGCGCGACTGTCGAAGATAGCCGGAACCAAGGGATGGCCCGTGCCGGGTCCGCAAGTGGCTGGACCTCCGCCGTCCGGCACCGCGATCGGCGACTTCGACGCGAAGTGGACCGCAGAAATGATCGCGGGTCACGAGCGCTCGGTCGCCTTGTACCGTGCCCAGGCGCAGGGTGGGGAAGACAAGGACCTGCGCCAATACGCGCGCGAAACATTACCCACCATCGAACGACATCTTGAGGAACTCAGGAGGTTACAGAAATGAACATCAAAGAAAACGGCATGCTGACCGTGAAGATCATCAAGGTGTTGGGAATTGCCGGCATCGCCATACTGGCGGCGTCGTTCATGGCCGCGCGCGTGCAGCGCCGGGACGACGAACAACGTCGCAAGCTCAATGAGCGCCTCGAGAAGGAGCGCTGGGAAAGTGAAGGCGGCGCGAGCCGAACCGGACCGGCCACACCAAGCGCCATCACCGCTCACTGAAGAAATGGGGTCAGACCCCGTTTTCTAGGTGGGTGGGCCTTCGGGGACAGCCGCCCGCGGCACCTCAGTTCGCTCCATGATGGTGACCGTCGAGCGCGGCTGCTGAATGTTCGCCTCATCGAATGCGTGTTTGAGCCGCAGCAGGAACTCCCGCTTGACGTTCGACTGCTCCAGCGCCCGCACCTTGAAGCGCGCGCGGAGCGTGATGCCGCGATCGTTCCATGATTCGATCCCGGCGATATCGAGGTCTTCGAGTATCTTTGCGCCGAACACCGAATTGGCACGCATCTGTGTTCCCGTCTCGCGCATCAATTCGATGACCGGTGCAATGTCCTGGTCGAGCGCGATGATCACATCCACGACGGCATAGGCAAACGTCCGGCTGGAGCTCGTCACCACGCCAATCTCGCCGTTCGGCACGTAGTGCACGTTGCCCTCGTAGTCGCGAAGCTGCACGTAGCGCAGCGTCAGGTCCTCGACCAGGCCGCTCTTGCCCGCTACCTCCACCACATCGCCCTGGCGGATCTGGTTTTCCGCCAGCAGAAAAAATCCGCGAAAGAAATCCTTGACCAGCGACTGCGCACCGAACGCGATCGCAATACCCGCGACACCGGCAGTCGCAAGGAATGGCAGGATCGAAATGCCCAGTGTGTTGAATATCGCGAGCGTCGCGATCGCCGCAATCAGAATCGTCGCCAGCTTGCGCAACACGTTGCTGACGGTGGCGGCGCGCCGCTGCGCCTCGACGTCGTGGGCATGCAAGGCTGTGAATTTCTCGAGTCCGGAAATCAGCCGCCGCGAGATGAACACCAGGATGAACGTAACCACCAGGATGGCGGCAATGCGCGACCCCGCCTGGATCCAGTCCACCGCGCTGAACCATTGAACGACCTTCTCTTCGCCTCCCATTGTTCGCTCCGTGACGCCCTCCGTGAACGGGGCGAGCGCAAAGTATCGCAAATCGCCCCGCCCGCGCCGCACCCTCCTACGCATGCCGCCGGCTGGATTGACGCCAGTGTGGAAACTCCCGCGTTCACGCGCCCGGAATATTCTTCGCCCGAGTCACAGGCGCTAGTCCTGGCGGGCCGGAGTTGCGGATCACGCTGATCTGCCCGTCGCCCTCCAGGTACGCCGCCTTCACCTCAGACAGAGTCTCGATGCCCTGCTCGCGCAGTTTCTCGTGCAGCGAGAATGGCTCCTTCAGCAAAAGTGCCGTAACCACCGGACATGGCGTTTTGCGCGGCATCGGCGACGATCACCAGCAGCCGGAAGCGGAAGATCAGGAACAGCAGCCAATAGACAAGCGTGCCGCGCAGCATGAGCTCGAGCGCCGGAACGTGGACTTTCGAAGAGGTCCGCGATCAAGCGCCGTCCACCCACGCCGCGCGAAACGACTCGCCCTCAGCGAACGCGGTTGCGTGAGACCAGATTGACGATCGCGAGCAGAATGACCGCGCCCAGGAACGATACCAGCAGGCTGCCCATGCTGATGACGCCCGAGTTGATCGACGGCGCCCCCAGCAGCGGCCCTAACAGCCATCCGCCGAGCAGCGCGCCGACGATGCCCACCACGACATTCAGGATGATGCCCTGACTACCGTCGCGCTTCATGACGATGCTGGCGAGCCAGCCCACCACGCCGCCAATGACCAACCACAGAATGAATCCCATCGCTCTCTCCTTTGTTGCGCGCGGAAGCGCGCGTTCAGCTCAGCCGCGCGCGTTGGTACGCGTGCAACTTGTTATATAGCGTCTTCAGGCTGCAACCGAGAACATCGGCGGCTCGCCGTTTATCGCCCTCGAAATGCTCGAGCGTGGCGAGAATAGCTGTGCGCTCGATCTCATCGAGCGTGGTGCCGATCGTCACCCGGATTCCGTCACTCGTGGCTCCGTTCGAGCCACCGCGCAGGATAGGCATCTCCTGCTCGCTCAAGACGAGTTCACCATCACACAGGATGTAAGCACGCTCCACCGCGTTGCGAAGCTCGCGGACGTTGCCTGGCCAGCGATGCCGCATGAACCGGTCCCGCAGTTCCTCGGAAAGGCGCTTCCGGGTGCCGTTGCGCAGGTTGAGCTCGCTCAGGAAACATTGCGCGAGTATCAGGATGTCCTCGCCACGATCCCGCAGCGGCGGCAACTCGATATTCACCACCGCCAAACGGTAGTAGATGTCTTCGCGCAACCGGCCTTCGTCGAATGCACGCGATGGCGAGCAGTTTGCCGAGGCGATGACACGCACGTCCACCGGCAGATCCGCGGAGCCCCCGACCCGGTTCAGTCGTTTGGTTTCGAGGACACGAAGCAGACGCGACTGCAGATCGAGCGGCATTTCCGTGATTTCGTCGAGCAGCAGGGTCCCGCCGTTGGCGCGCTCGAAGACTCCCTCACGCGTTCGCACGACGCCGGTGAAGCCGCCCCGCTCGTGACCGAATAGTTCGGCCTCGATGAGCGTCGACGGAATCGCGGCGCAGTTGAGAGCCACGAAAGGTTTGCCGTCGCGGGGGCTCATGGCGTGGATGGACTCCGCGACGAGCTCCTTCCCACTGCCACTCTCGCCGCAGACCAGAACCGGGGAATCGGAAGGCGCCACGCGGGAAATCAGCTCGCGGACCTTCTGCATCCCCGGAGAATTGCCCATGAGGCGCAGGGCGCAGTCGTCGGTATCCTTGGGTACGACCTGCGCCCGCAAGCCGAAGACTTCGCCGTTCACGGTGCTCCGGCCGAGCGGCCCGGGATCGCGGCATCACTGTTGGAGACGATGATCTCCACGCGCCGGTTCAATTGGCGGCTGCCCGCATCCGCATTGCCCGCCACCGGAAATTCCTCGCCGTAACCCAGTGCCCGCACGCGTTCCGCGTTGATCCCGCGCTGAATGATGGCCACGGCCACCGCATCGGCGCGGCTCTGGGAAAGATCGAGGTTGTAGTCGTTTGCGCCCTGGCTATCGGTGAATCCTTCCACCTGCACGCGCCGCTCAGGGTTCTCGTCGAGGAAAGCCGCAATCTGGTCGAGCGAACGCCGCGCGCCGGGCTTGAGTTGCGCGTTGCCCGTGTCGAACAACACGTCGTCCAGCGTAAGCACGATGCCACGAGGCGTCTGCGAGGCTTGCAGGTTCTCGAGCTGCGCCGCCATGCGCTCGGATTCAGCCTGTGACTGCAGCGCATCACCTCTGGCGCTTTGCGCGTCGGCTCGCGCCGACTGTGCTTGTGCCAGCGCCCGATCCGTTTCGTTCTCACGAGTCGTCAGCAGGATTTTCTGGCGTTCGGTCTCGCCATCCTTCATACGTGCCGTCGCTGCCTGCTCCTGTGCACGCTGCTGGGCGATGCGTGCCACTTGCGTCGTCAGATAAGCGTAGTGCGCGGCAGTCGGATCCTTTGCGCTCTTCTCCTTTGCCGCACCTTCGGCATTGATGAGGAGCTTGCGCGCGCGATCGAGTTCAGTGGGAGCGTACCGGGTGACATTGGGGTCCGACTCGGCTTGCGCCACGGCGCTACGCGCCTGGTCGAGTACCGCCGAAGAATCCGGCGCGGTTTCGCAGGCGGCCAGACCTAACACGGCGCAAACCAGGGCAACGGCGATGAGAGACTTCATGGATTTTCTCTTCATGGTGTATCTCCTGAAGTCACTGCTGCGGGGCAGGCTGCGGCGAGGCCGTGCCGTTACGGCGCAGGGTCTCACTACGCAGATCGCGCAGCGACGCTTCCATTTCGGTGACGAGTTGTTCCTGTTGCTTGGCGCGCGCCGTGGATTCTGCGAGTTGCGCGTCAACGTCCGCCTGGTCGGCGAGGCGCGCCGCCACCAGGGCATCGCTCTTGTCCGCGGCAGCCTGTGCCGCGACGTACTTGTTGCGCGCGCTGTTGAGCTCGACCTGCGCGAACTGCGCAGCCTGCGCCTGCTCGGCGCGTGTAATCGAACTCTTGGCCACCGCGAGCTTCTCGACGGGCATGGGCGTTGAAGCACAAGCGACGATGCCGAAGGCAATCGCGCAAAAGAATCCGTTGCGAATTCCATTGATGGTAAACATGTTTACCCCCGTCCTTTGAAGCTCGTGGCGTTGGACTCTTCATCGTCGATGACCAGATCGGCCTCGTCGTACTCAACCGCGAGATTGCGTTCCCAATTGCGCAGTTGCCGTTCGGTCTCGTCCTTGGTCAGTCCGTAGACTTCCTGGATGCGGCCGGAGAGCTGATCTCGACGTCCGGCGACGACATCGAGATGGTCGTCACTCAGCTTTCCCCAACGCTCGCGCACGCGGCCTTTCCATTGCGTCCAATTGCCTGAAATGCGGTCCCAGTTCATGGGGTATTCTGGAATTTCTGCCGCACTGCGCACAGCGGCAGGCACCGGTGATGTCGTGGGAACCTGGCGCCGCCACTGTCATGGTTTGTCCGACATTGCCGCCTCCGAGGCGCCGCGCGCCCGTCTCGCGCGATACATTTCCATCAGGGGTGCGGCCGAAATGCCGTGCACGACGATCGACGCCGCGATCACGGTGAAAACCACGTCGAGCAGCTCGGTCGCCACGTCATCGCGCATTTCATAGCCCGCAAAAAACACGGCGTAGTAGACCGAACCGATACCGCGGATGCCAAACCACGCCAGCAGGTGTCGCGGCGCTTTGCCCGCATCGACGCCGCGCACGCCTATCCACACGGCCAGTGGACGGATCACCACGAACAGCATGGCCGCAAGCAGCAGACCCGCGGGCGACCAGTAGCCGGTGGAGATCATGGCACCGACCAGCAGCACCACGGCCACCTCGACGATGCGCTCAAGTTGCTCGTTGACGTTGAGCATGCTGGGGGTCAGCGGCGGCTTGTCGGCCACCCGGTTCGAGCGCGCGTGAATGTCATCGGCCCGGCGCAATGCGAGCCCAGCGGCGAACACCGCGAGAAACCCCAACGCGTGTGCCGCCTGCGCCACGCCGTAGCTGAGCGCGATGACACCCAGCAGCAGGAACTCATCGAAGATGACCGCGTCGCGCCGCCAGGCGCGCAGCAGGCGCACACCGCGAGCGAGCGCCGTACCCAGCACGAATCCAATGCCGAGTCCGCCCACCGTCCCCCACACCAGATCGACGGCGAACCACCGCCAGGCTCCAAAGCCGATTTCGTGGAGTCCCATCGCCCCGAGGCCTAAAAACACGAAGGGAAACGCGGTTCCGTCGTTGAGGCCGCCCTCACCGGTGAGACCGAAACGCAGGCTGTCGCGATCCTCCGCGCTTCGCAGCTGCACCTCCGATGCGAGTACCGGGTCGGTCGGCGCGAGTACGGCGCCGAGCACCAACGCCAGCGGCCACTCGAAGTCGAGCAGCAACACGGCGACGATGGCGACTCCAAGAATGGTGAGCACCATCGAAATGGTTGCCAGCCGCAACGGCAGGCTCCAGCGCCAGTCGCCAATCGGCACGCGCATCTTGATACCGACAGTGAACAGCGCGATCAGCAGCGCAACCTCGGTGATGAATTCGAGCATCGTCAGTTCGCGCAGCGGGTGCAGCTCGAGAACGTCGAAGGCCGCCGGTCCCAGCGCGAATCCAACGAGGAGATAGATCATGGCCGGGCTCACCGGCAGGCGATCGAGGAATCGGCCGAGGAGCGCGATCATCACCAATAGAAAACCGACCAGCACGAACCAGAATGCAGCCATCCGCGCACCTTGCAAGGTAGCGGCCGGCGCCGCCCCCGGATTGCGCTGACATCGCCGTCAGACATCGCAACACAAAGGCGTCGGCGCATCGAACCCCCGGCTCGTAGTTAGACGAAGTCCAGGCAATTGCTCCCACCCTCTGACAGCCGGACATGCCGGGCACGTGCAAAGTTGTTGCCGTCAAGCAAATATTTGCCAAGGAGATCCGCCCATGAACAGCAAACTGTTCGCTGCCACGATGATCGCCCTGATCCCGCTCGCAGGCGGGGCCGTCGCGGGTGAAAAGAACGCGCCCGCGAAGCCTGCCGATCAAAGCGGCTCGTTCGACATGCTCGATTCCAACAAGGATGGCCGTATTTCGATGCCCGAGGCGTCCGCCGATCCGATGCTGGTGGAAACCTTCTCCACCGCCGACAAGAACGGCGACGGCTACCTCGACAATTCGGAGTACGACGAACGCGCCAAGTCGAAGAAATAGCGCAATGCAGTAGTTGCACGCACGAGTGCTCCCGGGCCCGCGCGGCACTCCGCCGCGCGGGTTCTCCTGTTCTGGTTTCCCTGCTTTGGCGGCCGGTTGAGCTGTATATTAGCCGCGCTGTTTGTCGAGGGGAGTTTGACCGGGAATGGATGAATCACTCGAGAAAGCTCTTCTCGACATGGAAGCGCACGACCAAAGTGTGCGCAACGAACTGACTGCCGCAGGCAGTCTCGACGACAAGTATCACTCCCGCCTGGAAGAGGTACACCGCGCCAACGCCAGCCGACTGCGGCAGATCATCGCGGTGTTTGGCTGGCCCGGCATCACGCTGGTCGGTGACAACGGCGCGAAGGCAGCCTGGCGCATCGCGCTGCATTCGATCAGCGAGCCTTCGTTCATGCGTCAGTGCCGCGATCTCATCGAACTAGCCTCGGACAACGGCGACGCGCCGCGCTGGCAGTTCGCCATCATCGACGACCGCATCCGCGTTTATGAAGGGCTGCCGCAACGTTACGGCACGCAGCTTCGAGTAGGGCCGAATGGCCTCGAACCTCACCCCATCGAAAACGAAGGGCGAGTCAGCTCCATGCGCGCACAGGCGGGGCTTCCTTCGCTGGCCAAGACCCTGGCACAAGCGCGGGCGCAGCCGCAGCCCACTCCGGCACAACAGGCGGCACGCGATGCCGCGGATCTGGAATTCCGACGAACCGTGGGCTGGATTTAGCGACTCGAGAAGCTGAAGTAGCTCTCGCGGCGCCACAAGGCGGCCACCTGATCACCGTCCACGCCTTTGGTCTCCGGGACGAAGCGCAGCACCACGAATGCCGCAAGCAATCCGAAGGCGCCGTAAATCCAGAAGTGCACGCTGTCCGAGACGAACTTCACGGGAGTGTTGATTTCGTTCGCGACGCCCGCGGCAAGGCGGCCGACGCTATCGAGTTTCTGCGCTTGCGCGAGCTCGGTCTCCAGACGTCGTTGATCGGTAACGTCGAGCATCATCCCGCGCAGCGGCAACCTTCTGCCGCCCGGCGTCCTTGTGACAGGCGTCTCAGGGTCGAGTGGTCATCGATGGATAACCCTTTCCGGGTGCCCGCGACGATCAACGCCTGAATGGAAACGACCGCCTCCATCTATTGGCTCTCCGCACTCACCGCGGCGCTGCCGGCGCCCGAACCCACGGCCGCCGCGAACGTCGCCGATGAAGCGCTGATGCTGCGTTTTCGCGATGGCGATGAAGCGGCATTCCGCCTGCTCTATCAGCGTTATCGGGCGCCGCTGATGCGCTTCTGCCAGCGCCTGACGGGACGCAGGCACGAGGCCGAGGAGATTTTTCAGGAAACCTGGATCGCGTTGATCGACGCACGCGCGCGATATTCGGTGCGGGCACGCTTCGTGACATTCCTTTTCGCGATCGCGCATCGGCGCGCCG
>DASTTJ010000064.1:0-4228 GCA_035760205.1 Steroidobacteraceae bacterium
CAGGACGAACGGCATGAGGCGCGGGACGCCGATGATGTCGCCCAGGTAGTACTTCACGGCGTCGCCGCGGCGGCCTTCCGCGATCAAGCGCGTGAGCACCGCTGTGTGATCGGGCGGCAGCTTGCGCGCATGTGGACCCACCATGAACGGAGGCTCGTACATCGCGAGTTTGCTCACGGGCAGGGACACCGTGGCCAACATCGCGAGCACAGCGCCCGAAGACACGCCGTAGAGCGCGACGCGGCCGGCCGCCGTGCCCATGAGCGCCTCGATGTCCTCGATCTCGCGCTGGACGGCGTAGGGCTTCGTGTCGCCACTGGCGCCGCGCGCGCGGCGGTCGTAGCGAATGACGGTAAGGTTTTTCTCGAGCTCCGCCGCGAGTTTTTTCATCGGCCCGAACTCGAGGCCGCAGAATGCTCCGTCGATGAGGATCACCACCGGTCCTCTGCCGGATTTCTCGTATGCGACGCGTGTACCGTCGCGCGAGATGACTTCGGGCATCGAGCTACTTTCCGTTGCCGGGGAGGCGGCGGAATACCTCGACCGCCGGATTCGGTTCGAAATCCTCGAGTTCGAACATGCGGCGCACCTCGATGTGCCACGGGCCGTCGTCGAGATTGGGATTGGGGAACCGCGCGGTCCAGTCGCGAGCCTGTTGCTCGCTCTTGACGCGAATGATGGTGTAACCCGCGATGAGCTCCTTGGTCTCGGCGAAGGGGCCATCGACGATGCTCCGGTTTTCGCCGCGCACCTCGATGCGCCAGCCTTTGGACGTTGCCTGCAACCCAGACGCGTCCACGAGGATGCCGGCCTTGCCGAGCGCCTCGTGATAGGCCGCCATCCGCACGAAGAGCTCTTCGGTGGGCTGTGCGCCCGCTTCGGAATCACGCGTTGCCTTGACGATGATCATGTAGCGCATGTTCGGCTCCTACTGCTTCGGGGGTTCGCCGACCATGTGGATGAGCTCCCACGTGTGGCCATCGAGGTCTTCGTAGCCATGGGCGTACATGAAGCCGTGGTCCTGCGGTTCGCGCGGCACCCTGGCGCCGGCTGCACGTGCCTTTGCGACGAGGGAATCGACCGATTCGCGACTGCTGCATGCCACGCAGTTGAGCACCTCAGTGCTCTTGCTGGTGTCTGCGATTGCCTTGCTCGTGAATGTGCTGAAGAACTTTTCCACGAGCAGCATCACATACAGATTCTCGCCGAGAATCATGCAGGTCGCGTTTTCGTCGGTGAACGTCGGATTGAAGGTGTAGCCCAGTTTCGTGAAGAAACCCACGGAGCGCTTGAGGTCCTTGACCGGGAGATTGACGAAGATCTGCGAATGCATGGCGACTTTCCTTCGTTAGCAGAGTGTTCAGGGAGCGGCAGCGTGTTGAGTGCTCACCACGAGTTCACGGGTGGGGCGCACTTCGATGCTGCCGAATTGTGCCGGTGGGATTCTCGAGGCGATCTGGATGGCCTCGTTGAGATCGCGCGCGTCGATCAGATAGAAGCCCGCGAGTTGTTCCTTGGTTTCGGCGAAGGGGCCGTCGATGACCGAGAGCTGGCCGTTACGCACGCGAACGGTGGTCGCCGTGTGCACGGGATGCAGCGGAGTGCCGGTGATGAAGTGTCCGCTGGCGCGCAGCTCATCGCCGCAGGCCACACACGCTTCATCGGGCGCGGAATTCCACTGTTCGGGAGTCAGGTAGACGAGGCAGAGGTACTTCACGCGAATCTCCTTCGGTTGAGAGTTAGTCGAACGGGCGCCCTGGCTTTCGACGCGCGCCAAAAGAAAAGCATGCCGGCGCGTAAGTGCTTGAAACCGGGAAAATTCCCGAATCAGGCTGGCAAAGCGGCGAGCCGCTTCTCGAGGAAGCGCCGTGCCGGACCCTGCGCCGTGAGCTCGATGGCACGCCGGTAGGCGGTACGCGCTTCCGCATTGCGCTCGAGCCGCCGGCAGAAATCGGCGCGTGCCGCATGCGCGAGCTGGTAGCCATCGAGTTGTCCTTCGCCGAGCAACGCGTCGAGTTGAGCAAGGCCTTCCTCGGGCCCGTCGCGCATGGCGATGGCCACGGTGCGATTCAGCGCCACGACGGGCGAGGGCGTGATCCGCAGCAGCAGATCGTACAGCCCCACGATCTCGCGCCAGTCCGTGTCGGCTGCGGTGGGCGCCCCGGCATGCACGGCGGCAATGGCCGCCTGCACCGAGTACGCGCCGATGCGTTGCGTGGACAGCGCCGTGCGCACCAGGTCCGAGCCCTCGGCGATGAGCGCGCGATCCCAGCGCGAGCGATCCTGCTCGTCGAGCAGGATGAGTTCGCCGTCCGGCGTCGCGCGCGTCTCGCGGCGCGACTCGTGCAGCAGCATCAGTGCTAACAATCCTTGCACTTCGGGCTCCGGCGCAAGGCCGACGATGAGCCGGCCGAGCCGGATCGCTTCGCCAGACAGGTCCGCTCGCGTGGCAGACTCCCCGCTGCTTGCCGAGTATCCCTCGTTGAACACGAGGTACACCACGCGCAGCACGCTATCGAGTCGCGCCGGCAATTCCTCACGCGACGGAACCTGGTATGGAATATTGGCGTCGCGAATCTTGGCCTTGGCGCGCACGATGCGTTGCGCGATGGTGGGCGCCGGCGTGAGGTACGCCGAGGCGATTTCTTCGGTGGCCAGCCCGCAGACTTCGCGCAGCGTGAGGGCCACCTGCGCGTCAGGCGCCAGCGCCGGGTGGCAGCAGGTGAACACCAGGCGCAGGCGGTCATCTTCCAGCTCTTCGCGTTCATCGAACGCGGGAGTCTGATCGGTCAGCGATTCGCTGACATCGGGACGGTCTTCCAGGTGTTCGAAACGCTGGTCGCGCCGTTGTTTGTCGATTGACTTGAATCGTCCAGCGGAAATGAGCCAGGAAACCGGGTTTTGCGGCAGGCCTTCGGCCGGCCACTTCTCCATGGCCGCGCGAAAAGCGTCGTGCAGCGCTTCCTCCGCGCGCTCGAAGTCGCCGAGCAGGCGAATCAGCGTCGCGAAGATGCGGCGCGAGTCCTTGCGGTAGATTTTGTCGATTTCCGCACTGACGCGGGCGATTTCCGGGACGGGCATGCCCCCAGAATAAATGGGTTGAAAGCAGCGCGAGCGGGATTGTTAGTGGCGCGCAGACCATTGCGCGAGACCGCTACGACAAGCCTCCACCCCCTTGATCGATGCCGTACTATAACCAAAACGAATTTCTTTAAGAGCACGCTCTCTTCTTATATATGACGGGGGAACCGATGACGGGGTCCAGAAGTGTTGGCGCAAAGAACCTGAGTGTCATCGTGACGGCGAGTCTCGCGGGCTTGCTGTTCGGTTTCGATACGGTGGTCATCGCGGGCGCGACGGACTCCATCCGCAAACTGTTTTCTCTCGACCCTGGCGGATTCTGGGCAGGGTTCGTGGTCGCGAGCGGGCTGGTCGGCACGTTCTTGGGCGCGCTCTTCGCGGGGAAGCCAGGGGATGCTTTCGGTTCGCGGGACGCGCTCAAGGTCGTGGGCCTGATGTACGTCGTATCCGCGCTGGGAAGCGCGTTCTGCTGGAACCTCGAATCGTTCTACGTTTTCCGATTCATCGGTGGCCTTGCCATCGGCGCATCGTCGGTGCTCGCGCCTGTCTACATCTCGGAGATTGCGCCCGCGGACCGGCGCGGAAGGCTCACCGGACTGTTTCAGTTCAACATCGTGTTCGGCATCCTGCTCGCTTTCCTGAGCAACGCGATCGTTCAACAATGGGTGGGCGGCGATCCCTGGCGCGTTAAGCTGGGCGTAGCCGTCGTGCCTTCGTTGCTGTTTCTCGCTTTGATGTACACGATTCCGCAGAGCCCACGCTGGCTCGCGCTGCGCGGGCGCACCGCCGAAGCGAAAACCAGTCTCGAAAGAGTTGGTGTCGTTGAGACCTCCGCGATGCTCGCGGAGTTCGAACGCGCCGCTGACGACGCACGGCGCAATTCAGCGCACAAACTATTCACCGCCGCTTACCGGCGGCCCATCGTGCTCGCCATCCTGATTGCCACGTTCAATCAGTTGTCGGGCATCAATGCGATTCTCTACTACCTCAAGGACATCTTTGCGGCCGCGGGTTTCAGCGGCCTGTCCAACGACCTGCAGCAGGTGGCCGTCGGCGCGGCGAATCTGATCGCCACCATCATCGCGTTGCGCGTTATCGATCGCGTGGGGCGCAAGAAGCTCCTGCTCATCGGGTCAGTCGGCACCGC
>DASTTJ010000065.1:0-12072 GCA_035760205.1 Steroidobacteraceae bacterium
GAGTTCTCGCGGGCCGCGTCCGCCACTTCCTCGTTGGGGATGCGACGCGCTCCGATCTCATATTCGGAGTCCACCGTGAACATCACGAGCCCGATCTTGCGCTCGCGGTAGTAGGCAATCGTCTCGGGGATGGTGGGCCTCTTGCCGGCCTTGAAGTACTTGGCGGAGGCATCCTCGAAGGTCTTCCAGACCTCGTCCGGTTCGTGGCGGCACGACACTTCGGCGTGAGTGTGAACGTCGATGGCCACCAGATCGGCGAAGTTCATTCCAGGGTTCATGTCTGACGTTCCCAATCCGCGATGCTCAATCCCCGATTCACCAACTCCACCAGCAACGGCGCGGGTTCCCAATGCAGGGGGCCGAAAGTGTCACGGTAGCGGTTCATGCCGTCCAACAGGTTTTTCAGGCCCAGGACCTCCGCGTGGAACATCGGCCCACCGCGATAACGCGGGAATCCATACCCTGAAGTCCAGACCACGTCGATGTCGGCCGCGCGCAGTACGATGCCTTCGCCCAGCACGCGGAAGCCTTCGTTCATCAATGGGAACAGGCAGCGCTCCTGGATTTCGATCACGCTGTGCTTGCGCGGAGGAACATTGAGCTCCTTCGCCCGCCGGCGCAGGATCTCGATGGCCTCGGGGTCGTCGACGCGCGCCCGGCTGCCGGGCTCATACCGATAATAACCCTTGCGATTCTTCTGGCCCAGGCGTCCGGCCTCGTGCAACGCGACATCCGCCTGGTAGTACGCGGGGTCCGGCGGATACTGCGATGCATTGGCCTTGTGAACATTCACACCCACATCGATGCCGGCCATGTCGAAGACGGCGAGAATTCCCATCGCCATGCCCCAATCTTCGAGCGCGCCATCGACCTCCCGGGGAGTGGCGCCTTCGAGCACCATGCGCTGCGCTTCGCGCGCATACCCTTCCATCATGCGATTGCCGATGAAGCCATAACAAACCTTGGCGAGCACCGGGGTCTTGCGCAGCGGTTTGGCAAGCTCCATGACGGTTTTGATCGCCACCGGCGATGTGTGAGTAGTCCGAACTACCTCGAGCAGTGGCATCACGTTCGCCGGCGAGAAAAAATGCATGCCGATCACATCCGCAGGACGCGCGATGGCATTCGCGATCGTCTCGATGTCCAGGGTCGAGGTATTGGTCGCAAGCACCGCACCGGGCTTTGCGACCGCGTCGAGCTTCGCGAAAATGTCGTGCTTCAAGTCCATGCTTTCGAATACGGCCTCGACAATGACGTCCGAGTCCCGCAGATCGCTGAACTCGAGCGAGCTCCGTATCAGCCCCATGCGCTGTGCCACGTCGTCCGCCGTGAGCCGGCCGCGATCCACCATCGACTGGTACGTGCGCGCCACGTTGGCGATCCCGCGCTCGAGGGCGGCGGAGTCCGCATCGATCAGAGTCACCGGAATGCCGGCGTTCGCGAAGCAAATGGCAATGCCACCGCCCATGGTGCCGGCACCCACGACACCGGCCGACCGGACCGGCATCGCCGGAATATCCTCTCCCAGCCCGGGCACGCGTCGGCACTCGCGTTCCGCGAAGAACACGTGGATCGCCCCTCGCGACTCGACGCTGCTCTTGCGCTCGTTGACGAGCGCGGTCTCGAGTTCCAGGCCTTCCGCGAAGCTCATGTGCAACGACTTGCGTACAGCCTCCACCGCCACGAGTCCAGCATCGCGGTTGGGGTACAGCTTCTTCGCCTGGCTGTTGAGCCGCAGGAAAATCTCATCCGTCGCCGTGGCGGGATCCACGTTGAGGGAGCCCGTACGGCGCGGCCCCTTGCCGGCGGCGAGCAATGAGCGCGCGTAGCTAGTCGCGCCGCTTCGCAGATCGCCTTCGATCACCTCGTCGAGAAAGCCCATTTCCCTGGCTTGCGGCGTGCCGACGGGCTTGGCCGAGAGGATGAAATCCAGCGCCCGCTCCGCACCGATGAGCCGGGGCATGCGCTGGGTTCCGCCGGCGCCGGGAATGATGCCGAGCGTCACTTCAGGCAAGGCGAATCGGGTGCCGGCAGCGGCAACCCGGTAGTGACAGGCCAGCGCCAATTCGAGCCCGCCCCCCATCACCGTTCCATGCATGGCGGCGACGATTGGAATTTCCAGCGCCTCGTAATCGTTGAACAGTGTGCGGTATTCGACTTCGCGCGGCGGGCCGCTGAACTCGCCGAGGTCGGCGCCCGAGAAGAAAGTGGACCCTTCGCAGATCAACACGACCGCGCGAACCGCTTTGTCCGCACGAATCTCGGTGAGAGCCTCGCGCAATCCGTCGCGCACTTCGGCCGTGATGGTATTGACCGGCGGATGGTGCGCAATGATCAGCGCCAGCCCTCCGTCGCGCTCGACGCGCACACATTGCGACGACATGTTGAAACCTTTAGGTCAGCACGGCCCAGGCCGGATTCAGCTGGGGCGTTGAAATTTCTTGAGGGCTTCGAGCAGGGAGGCGAGTTCGGGCGCCGTAAACAACGCGCGGAACTTCTCTTCGTGCTCGGCGATTCGGGTCTTGCACTTTCGCAGGGTGCCGGCTCCCGCCGGGGTCAGGTGCAAATCCTGCCGCCGCCGGTCGTTTGAGGAACGCTTGCGAATGACGAGTTCACGTTCTTCCAGGCGATCCGTCACCGCCATCATGGTGGCGCGATCCATGGCCAGGGCGGCGGCCAATTCGGCCTGTGAAACTCCGGGGTTGGCCTGAATGAGCCAGAGCGTGGCCATTTGTTTCTGCGTCAAACCGAAATCGGCCACCGCAGCCATGAAGTCCCGATGCATGGCGCCTTGCGCCCGGCGCAACTGATAGCCGAGCAGGCTATCCAGTTCGGCGAGCATCAATGTGGGCGGTTCGAAGTCTTCCGGTTGCTCCCGGCGTTTCAGGGTCGACTCACGCGGCATCTCATCCCTCGGGCGATTTAAAACCGCTGCAAATCTACCGCGCTTGCCAAGTCGCTCGCAATACAAATAGTATGTGTTACGTACAAATATTCCGAACCGTGGGGGAATCATGGAAATGTTTGACGACCGAGACCGCGCAATAGAATCGCGGCATGCAACCGCACGCTGGCTCAAGCCGGCATTCCTTGGCCTGTTGTTCAGCGGCGGTGCCGCTGCGCAAGTTCCACCAGACACCAGCGCCTCGTCGCCGGAAGCTGAAGCACAAGCTGAATTGATCGAGGCCATCGTCGTGACGGCACGGCGGCGCGCCGAGAGTCTTCAGGACACACCCGTGGCGGTGACGGCACTGAGTGCCGACGCGCTCGAAAGGCAGCAGATCGTCAGCACGACCGATCTCGACAAGGTGGCTCCTAACATCCAGTTCCGTTCCTATGGAACGCTGACCGGCAACAACTCCGCAGCGCAGGTGTTCATTCGCGGCATCGGCCAGACCGATGCCACGCCCGCTGTCGACCCCGGTGTTGGCGTGTACATCGACGACGTCTACATGGGTCGCGCGGTGGGCGCGGCCATGGAATTCCGCGACATCGCCAACGTGCAGATCCTGCGCGGTCCGCAAGGAACCTTGTTTGGCCGCAACAGCATCGGCGGCGCGGTGCTGCTGACCACCAACCAGCCCGGAACGGACGCTGGAAACTCCGTGCGGGTGGGCACGGGCGACGACAGCCTTCTTGAAGCGTTTGGCGCCTTCGACTTGCCGCTGAGCGAGGCCTGGTCCGCGCGCATCGCCCTCGGGTTGCGTCAGCGTGACGGTTACGTCACGCGCGTGTCGGACGGCAAGGACCTCGGCGACGAGGACATGCAAACCGGTCAGATCGCGCTGCGCTGGCAACCTTCCGACGCCTTCGACCTCACGTTGCGCGGCGACTACACCAAGGAAGACGAGAACGGATCGCCCTTCGTGTTTCGCGAGATGAACGAGGGCGCCACGTTCGTGGGCGCGGCCAGCATTGCCGCCGGTTGCCCGAATATCCTCGATCCGTTCCCGCCACCATTGCTGGTCGGCCCCCTGGCGGACCCACGCTGCGGCAACGACGCCCAGGCGCTTGGCGAATTCACCAATGGCGGTACCTATCCGGCGAGCAGCACGCTCGAGAATAGCGGCGTGTCCCTGGTGGCCAACTGGAAGGTCAATGACACCTGGTCTTTGAAGTCGATCACTTCGGATCGCAGCCTCGAGTGGACCGGAACCCGTGACGCCGACAACACGCCACTGCTGATCCTGCATACGAACTACGTCAGCGAGAGCGAACAGTTCAGCCAGGAACTCCAGGCAGTCGTCGACGGAAACCGCATCGATGGCGTCTTCGGTCTGTATTACTTCGATGAAGACTCCTTCGACCGGCTGCTGGTGCCGCTGGGCAATCCCGGCACGTCCTACGACACGCAGCGCGTCGCCATGGATACCGAAGCGAAGGCAGCCTTCACCGAGTGGACGTTCAAGTTCACGGAGGCGTTCAGCGCGACGGCGGGTGTGCGCTACACCGAGGAGACCAAGGGGCTGCAGGCCACGATGTTCAACGTCGCTCCGGCCAACGCGGTCGAACCTGCCGCGCCGACCGCGCTGTGTCCGTTCGCGGGACCGCCTCCCACGCAAACCGGATGCCTGTTCCTCACGACCAACCGCTTCGCTCGCGAGTTTACGTCGACCACGAAGTCCGCCAGCGCCCAGTACCGCTTCAACGAAAGCGTGATGGCCTACCTGAGCTGGTCGGAGGGCTTCAAGAGCGGCGGCTTCAATCAGCGTTACAACAATGCGCCGCCTGGAAATGCACCCATCTCCTTCGGCGCCGAAACGGCGGAGTCATTCGAGATCGGCCTCAAGCTCGATCCGCTCGATACGCTGCGAATCAACCTCGCCGCGTTCAGTACGGATTATGACGACATTCAGATGACGTACCGCCTGGGCGTGGTGCCGCTGTTGTTCAACGCCGGTGTTGCATCCATCGACGGCGGTGAGATCGAGCTGCAGTTCGCGCCTACCGAGGACTTCAGGCTCGACGCCACCGTGGGTTATCTCGATACCCAGTTCGAAAGCATCACCCAGCCGCCACCCTTTGGGCCGATATCTCCGACCGCCACGGCGACCCTGTCGAGTCGCCTGCCCTTCACGCCGGAGTGGCAGGGACATCTGGGAATGTCTTACACATTCCATCCCGGCTCGAACTGGTCGCTGACGCCGCGCGTCGACCTGAGTTACACCGCCGAGCAGTTCTTCGATGCCGGCAACTCGCCTGAGATCGCGCAAGACGAAGCCATTACGCTGATCAACGCCTCTGTAACGCTGACATCCGACGATGAGAAGTGGCGCTTCATGCTGGGCGGCACCAATCTCACCGACGAGTTATATCCGGTGGCGGGTACCTCCTCGCTGACCACGGCCTCTGGATATTCGGAGATCATTTACTCGCGGCCGCTCAGCTGGACATTGAGCGTCACGCGCAATTTTTGACCGCGCAGTTCCCCTGCGGTTAAAAGCGCCTCGTCGCGGTGATGGTTGTGGTCTGACCATCACCGTGCCGACGGCGCCGGCGGACGCGTTATGAAAGTCATTGCCATATGCGCAACTTCGCGCAGCACTGGAAAATGTCCTAGCATGCATGCCCGTGGCACGAGGACCGGACATGAGAGGCGTCAACTTCCCCGCCATTGCGGCAGCCCTGGCGCTTGGCATCGTCGCCAATGCAAATGCCGCGGGCCCCTGCTCTGATCTCCTGAAATTCGCGTCAGCGGATCTCCGTATCGACATAAAGCAAGCGGTCGACATGCAGGACTACTGCCGAGTCGATGGTGTCATCGACGCGCGCACCGGACGCGACGGCAAACCGTACGGAATCGGATTCGCCGTCGCGCTGCCCACGAACTGGAACGGACGTTTCCTTTTCCAGGGCGGCGGCGGACTCAACGGCAGCGTTCAACCTCCGCTAGGAGCGCAATACGCCGGCGACCGTTCGGCGATCGCGCGTGGCTTCGCCGTGGCGAGCACCGACTCGGGTCACCAGGGCGCGGTGTTCGACGCCAGCTTCCTTCAGGACCAGCTGGCCGCCCTGAACTTTCTATATCAGGGCGTGGGTACCGTCACGACCGTCGCGAAACAGATCATCGCGCGGCACTACGGCAAACCGCCCGAACACGCCTACTTCGTTGGCTGCTCCACCGGTGGCCGCGAAGCCATGATGATGTCGCAGCGATTCCCGAACTATTTCGACGGCATCGTCGCCGTGGCGCCGGCGATGCGCACGAGCTTTTCGAACTTCGGGCTGCGTCATGCCGCGACGGCGCTCAACGCGATCGCGCCCGTCAACGACAAAGGCCAGCGCGATACACGCGCCGCACTCAGCGACGAGGACCGCCGGTTGCTCATCGACGGTGTGCTCGAAGCCTGCGACGCGCTCGACGGCAATCGCGACGGGTTCATATTCGCGCAGGAATGCCGCTTCGACCCCGGGACACTGGCCTGCAAGGCCGGCAAGAAAGATCGATGCCTGACGAGCGCGCAGGTGAATGCCATTCGTACGGTCATGCGAGGCCCCCGAACCACCTCTGGACGCCAGGTGTATCCCGGCTACTTCTTCGACACCGGCATTGCGACCACTCGTGGTCTTCCCGGCGTGCTCGCAGGGCCGCTCATTCCGGAAGGACGTCCCGCGGGGGTAACGCTCGACGTCGATGCGACGTGGCCGGAGGCCATGAACGCCCGCTCGATGGCGGGCGACTCGGATGCATGGACCAACCTGAGCTCGTTCCGCGGCCATGGCGGCAAGCTGATCTTCGCGCATGGCGTCAGCGATCCTTGGTTTTCCGCGCAGGACACCGTGCAGTACTACGAGCGACTCCGCAGCGACAATGCCGAAACGGCACTCGAGTCATGGAGCCGCCTGTTCCTCGTGCCCGGGATGGGCCACTGCGGCGGCGGTGAACGAGCGCTCGATCGATTCGATCTGCTGGACGCGATCATTGCCTGGGTCGAAACCGGTCGCGCGCCAGAGCGCGTGGTCGCCACTGGCGAGTCGGCGCCCGGCGAGAGCCGGCCGTTGTGCCCATGGCCCGCGCACGCGCATTACAGCGGCAGCGGCGATGCGCGCGATGCCGCTAACTACACCTGCCGAAACGGTAAATAGACCAATGCTGAAACGACTGCTCTTCTGCGCGGCCATGGCGCTCGCGCTTCCCGCGCGCGCGCTCGATGGTGAAATCCTCATTCACGATCCGTCGACCATCGTTTCCCACGGGGGCCGTTACTACACGTACGGCACGGGCAATGGCATCCCGATTCTGAGCTCCGATGATGGGTGGACGTGGCGGCGCTCGGGTTCGCTCATGTCCGCGGTGCCGGGCGGGAAAGCGGGTGCTGCCGTGTTGGCCCGCGGCGGCAACAACACCTGGGCGCCGGATGTCATCCACATCGGTGACAAATTCTTCGTCTACTACTCTGCGCCGGCCACGCAGCCGAGATCGGCCATCGGCTTGTTAGTGGGTCGCACGCTGGATCCGCAATCACCGGAATACCAATGGGAAGACGCAGGTCCCGTGGTCTGGTCCGACGGCATTGAAGACAGCAACGCCATCGACCCCGGCCTGCTGCTCGATCCGGACGGCCGGCTGTGGATGGTGTATGGCTCCTACTTTGGCTACATCCGTCTCGTCGAGCTCGATCCAAAGACCGGCCAGCGCCGTTATCCCGATCGCAAGGCGGTGGATGTCGCCATCAACTCCGAGGCGGCCATCCCCATTTATCGCGAAGGCTGGTACTACCTGCTCGTCACTCACGGCTCCTGCTGCCAGAGCTCGAACTCCACTTACAACATCCGCATGGGCCGTTCGCGCAAGGTGACCGGCCCATATCTGGACAACATGGGCGTCGACATGATCGAAGGCGGCGGCAAGTTGTTTGCGGGGTCTCGTGGGCGGCACTTAGGTCCGGGGCACTTCGGCTTGCTCGATCTTGGCCAGGGCGTACAGAAATTCTCGTTGCACTACGAAGCCGATCTGAATCGCGGCAACGTGAGTGTGCTCGACATACGGCCACTGCTCTGGCGCGACGGTTGGCCGGTGGCCGGCGACAATCTCGTGGCGGGCACTTATTCCATCGAGTCCGCGCGCACCGGCACCGTGCTCGAACTGGCCGTGCAGGGTTTTCCCGTCGGTGGCTATCGTCCGCCCCGCGCTCCGGGCAGCACCGGCCCACCGCCGCCGCCCGTGCAGGGTCCGCCGGTTGCTGATCAGGAGCCAGCACATGTAGCCGCGAACTGGCCCGCCACCAGTGGCGTGCGCCTCGCGCCCGCCATGCTGCAGGCTCAGCAGAAGTGGGTGATCGCGCCGGTTTCCAATGCCGGCGGATATCCCGGTGCTCCATTCTTCAGGATCATGATTGCGGGCACAGAACGTTCGCTCACCGCCGTTGCTGGCGGAGAACTCACCGCCTCTCCGTTCAGTGGGGCGCCCGAGCAATTGTGGCGCATCGACCAGCTCACCGATGGCACTTATCGCTTGAGCCCCAAGTCCGTTCCCGGAGTCACCGAAGCGATGGCGCTGTCCGCCGTCGGCAGCAGCATGCCGACACTGGCGAAGTTCGATCCGGCCAGCGACCGCCAACGCTGGCTGCTGGGAGCACCATGATGAGCATTGCCGGAAAAAGAATTGCCCTGACTCTCTTCTCGCTCAGCCTCGCAAGCTACTGGAGCATGGCGCAGGACGAACCGCGCCCCGCCGCGTCAACACTCACTCGCCCGAAAGGGGCCACGCAACTCGTCGATGGGCGCGGGTTCATTCACCGCTGGCTGGTGCTGGAACCCGTGCCGGTGGCGCCGCGACTGACCGAGTCCGCCGTGCAAGAAGCTCTGCAACTGGCCGCGCTGCCCAATGAGGCCGGCGCGCAATCCGTCGGCGGCGCGGTGGTCACTGTAAATGCCGCCGCATACCAATGGCATGCTCTCGAGACCGCTAACTACAACGTAAACCTGTATCACTTTGCATGGGCACTCTCGAAACCCACTTCCAACGTGCTGTTCTGGGTCGAGACCACGGTGGATTCGCCGCGCGAGATGCCGGGCGTGCGCCTGGCGATCGGCTCCAACGCGGCTTCGCGCTGGTGGCTCAATGGCGAACTGGTGATCGCGCTCAACGACGACCGCCAGAGCGTGATCGACGACGGTGTGTCGCGGCGGATCACGCTGCGCAAGGGCCGCAACGTCATTCGCGCGGCCATCATCAACGGCGGCGGCGCTACAGATTTCTGCGCGCGTTTCCTCGATGAAAACGACAAACCAATCCAGGGGCTCAGCGCGACGCTGCTTTCGCCGCCGGACCCTCGGGGGTAATGCCAGCCGCTGCAGGTTTAGCGCCTCTGCGCGGTGCGCCATTCGAATCGGACGCCATCGTTTCTATCCGGTCGCGGCCCCGGGCTCGTCGCATCGACCTTGCGTGACTGCGGATCGATGCGCAGGTAACGGTGCGAGCGCACCGACAACAACACGATCTCGCCGGTGGGCGTCTCGGTCCATTGAAACGATTCACCGTCGCCGGGCCGGGAGTGCGTAAAGCTGGCCTCGCCCCGAGAGTCGATGCTGAGAAAGCGATTGCGCCACTTGAACGCCACGCGGCCGAGCGACATGTCGACCACTTCCAGGGAAGCTGCCGCGCCCCCTGCCGGTTGGGATCCATCGACAGCGAGCCCGTAGTCGTGCCCGTCGGCCATCAGGCGCACCCGTTTGCCCAGCGGAATGGCGCGCATCAGGCCGCGCGGCTCCGGCTGCCCCACCTGGAAGGAGTCGAAGCTCGCTGCGCCGCCTCTGGTTCCAGTGCGGTTGTAGCTGAACAGCGCGTACCGCACGCCCTGGAAAGTAGTTAGCTGAAACACGGCCTTGAAAGGCACACCGATGGGTTCGAACTTTTGTCCGTCCGTGGAATAGGAAAACAGCGCCTGCTCAGTGAGAAAGTCGCACTCGGCGCGCACCCAGACGCGCGGGGCGTTCAGGATTCGGCGTGTGCGGGTGCCGGTCTGCTCGTCGAACTGAACAAGCTCTCGGGTGCCTGCAGTTTGTTCAATGCCGATCCAGGCGTAAGGCCGGCTGAAGAGCGCCAGTCCCGCGACGTCACCATCTGCCATCGCGCTCGAATCAAGCAGCGTTTCGGGTGAGGACTTTGGCCCGATGGAGCGTTGCGTCAGCGTGTTGCGCGCGTCCCAGAGGCTCGTTGCGGGCAGCGCATGCAGCGTCAGATAGCCCCGGCGCTCGGCGAGCGACCACGCAGCCGGGTCAGGGACATGACTCCACTGCCAGATGGGCTTGAGCGCCGCCGCGGTGAAATCGTCGTTGCGCTCATACGGCGTTGCGATGGGTTGGGGCTCACGGGTTTTCGGTTTGACCCAGGTCCGCGGTGTACGGGTGAGGTTCCCCGGCAGGCCAAAGTACGGCCAGCCGTCTTTCCAGGTGACGGGAGACAACGCGGTCAATCTACCCACCGAATTGAGATCCATCATCGAATAGCCCCACCATTCACCGAGCGGCGTCTGAACGATGCCTCCCTGATGCAGTGATATTTTGCCGAGGGCACGCGGGTTGCCAGGCCGGATTTCGTAGGGAGGTCTGTCGCCGCGCATGTCGCCCAGGCGATTTCCCTGCGCGACCCCGAAGTCTTCATCGATGCTGATGGCCTGGTTCACTTCATAGGGCCCTTCGGGACGATCCGCGCGCGCCGCCGGCATGCGCATCACGTTCTCGTACCACGCGCTGATGATGAAGTACTTGCCATCGATCTTGTAAAAATGCAGGCCCTCGCCCATGCCCGCTTCTTTCGGAATGATTTCCCGCTGCGTGCCCGGCACGATATCGGTCAGGTCGTCTGTCAACTGGGCAAACTGAATCGATCGGTATCCCCAGATGGCGTAGGCCTTGCCATCGTCGAAGAGCACGGACACATCGTGCAGAGCGCGTTTCATCTCGCGGTGTTGCCACGGCCCCGCTGGATTCGTCGCGGTAAAGAACTGCGTCTTCTCGCGGTTCACGTTGCTGAAAATGTAATACGTGCCCGCGTGATATCGGAAAGACGGCGCCCAGAGGCCCTGACCGTAGATGTTCTTGCCGCCTTCGAGACGGAACGCGGGCCCCAGGTCCAGCGACCTTGCGGCATAGGACATGAATTCCCAGTTCACGAGATCGCGCGATCGCAACACGGGCAGGCCCGGCAGCGAATGCATGGTGGTGCCCGTGAGATAAAAGTCTTCACCAACCCGGATCATGTCGGGATCGGAGACTTCCTCGAAGAAAATCGGATTGGTGAAAGTCCCGTTGCCGTTGTCCGGCGTCCAGGTAGTCGGCTCGGCATGCACCGCCAGTGCAAAGCCCAGCAGCGCGCAGCATGCACAGATTGAGAATCTCATCGCCGGCCCGCCAGCATCTGGGCGACGTAGTTGCGGATTGCCTGAGCCTTTTGCGCAGTAGGTGTGCCCTGAATGCCACGCTGACTTTCGGTCAGATGTGCCAGCGCCTCCTCGCCGCCCGAAAACACGAAGTGCTCGAACTGGCGCCGCCAAATTTCCCGATGTTCGGGCGACAGGTTTCTCACCGCGTGAATGCCATGCATGAGCGCCCAGAAGGGCGAGCTCTGCCATGCGGGCGCGTCATCCCACCAGTAATTGACGAGCACGTTGAATCTGTCGCGCGACTCGACGTGGTGCCACCACATATACGGAATGAACAGCGCATCTCCGGGCTCGAGGTCGGCGAACTGGGCCGCAGCCATCGCGGTACGAAACCTTGGGTATCTCTCGAAATCCGGAGCTTCCAGTCGCACCATGCTGACCGGCGGACCCGCGAGCGTGAATTCGAGCGGCCCCACATACATGTTTTCGAGCTGGTCGGGTGGGATCAGTGTGAATCGCCGCCGTCCGGCCACCACGCAGGCCACGTTGTATGACATGTCGAAATGCGTCGCCACGGTGACGCGATTGCCGAGCCAGATCTTCGCCTCGATCGCCGGGCTCAGGAGGTCGAGCACATTCTCCCGTGCGAAGCCCGGCAGCTGCGTCGGGATCGGGATCGCACCGGCATACAAAGCCTGTGGCGCGGGCGCGTCGAGCGACTGCAACAGGCGCGTGAATACATCGC
>DASTTJ010000066.1:0-6836 GCA_035760205.1 Steroidobacteraceae bacterium
ACTGGTCGAGCACGTAGGAGCGTATCTGGTTGCCCCAGCTCACGTCGCTCTTGGAATCTTCCAGCACCTTGGCCGCCGCGTTGCGCTTGTTGAACTCCAGCTCGTACATCTTGGCCTTGAGCATCTTCATGGCGGTGGCGCGGTTCTTGTGCTGGCTGCGCTCGTTCTGGCAGGCCACGACGATGCCGGAGGGCCCGTGCGTCAGGCGCACCGCCGATTCGGTCTTGTTGACGTGCTGGCCGCCGGCGCCGCTGGAGCGGTACACGTCCATCTTGATGTCGGCCGGATTGAGGTCGACCTTGATGTCGTCGTCGACTTCCGGGGAAATGAACACCGAGGCGAACGAGGTGTGCCGGCGGTTGCCGGAGTCGAACGGCGATTTGCGCACCAGGCGATGCACGCCGGTTTCGGTACGCAGCCAGCCGTAGGCGTAGTCGCCCTTGATCTCGATGGTGGCGCTTTTCATGCCGGCGACTTCACCCGGCTGCGAATCGATGACTTCGGCCTCGAAGCCGCGCGAGGCCGCCCACTTGAGATACATGCGCAGCAGCATCTGCGCCCAATCCTGCGCTACGGTGCCGCCGGCACCGGCCTGGATGTCGAGGAACGCGCTGTGCGAATCCATTTCGCCGCGGAACATGCGCTTGAATTCGAGCTTGCGCACGTCGGTCTCGAGCCTGACGGCGTCGCGCTCGATTTCGCTGGCCATGGCTTCGTCGTTCTCGCTCTCGGCGAGATCGAGTAGTTCGGTGGCGCTCGTGATGGCGCCCGTTGCCTTGTCCATGTCGGCAAGCTCGGTCGTCAGGCGCGCGCGCTCTTTGCCCAGTTCCTGGGCAACCTCGGGCTTGTTCCAGATTGCGGGGTCTTCGAGCTCGCGGCTTACTTCTTCGAGCCGCTCTTTCTTCTGGTCGTACTCAAAGAAACCCCCTCAAGGAAGACATACGTTCCTCGAGATCTTTGAGCTGACGCTTCAGCATGTTGATTTCCATAGGGCGCGGAGTCTATCTGAGCGCGCGCTCCATGAATATCGATAACGGATCGGGCTTGTAGGGTGGAAACGCTGGAATCTCCCGAAAACCCGCGCGCCGGTAGAGCTTGAGCGCGCCGACGCTGACATTGCCGGTTTCGAGACGCGCCAACGGCAGCTTTTCCGCGCGCGCCCAGTCGAGAAGCTTGACCAGCATGGCGAGCGCGATGCCACCACCGCGCGCCTTGGGCTTGAGGTACATACGCTTCAGCTCCGCCCAACCGCCGCAATTCTTCGCCGCACCGCAACCAATCAGCTCGCCGTCCTGCTCGACCACCAGGAAAATGGCGCGCGCGGCAGCCAGTGCCTCGGGCGGATCGAAGTGATTGCTCTCGGCCGGGTACAGCGCGGAGTTGAAGGCATCGAGTTCGGCAATCAGCGCACGCACGCCGGGATCGAGCGGATCGCCCTCGTGGATGCAGTAGCTAGTAGGTCCAGCCGAACTCATGGCAACACGTGGTCGACGAGCAGCTGCAGGCGGCGCTCGCCCTTGTATTCGTTGATGTCCAGGCGGTATACGAGGCGTACATCGCCCTCGGGCAGCGCCGGATTCTCGTCACTCCCCTTGAAATTGAATGCGATGGCGTCGAAGTTGCGCGACTGATCGCCCGTGGTGACCCACATCTTGAGGTGTTTGTCGCCCACCACTCGCGCGTTCCTGATCGCAAACATGCCGTCGAAGCAGGGCTCGGGAAAGGCCTGGCCCCAGGGACCACCGTCTCGCAGCGCCTGCGCCGTTTCGAGCGCGATCTCATCGCTCGCGAGCTCGCCGTCGGTCTCCACGCGATTCGAAGGAATCGACGGATCACGCCAGCGCGCCACTTCCTGGTCGAACGCGCGCGCGAAAGCATCGAGATGCCGTTCCTCGAGCGACAACCCCGCCGCCATGGCGTGTCCGCCGAATCGGCTGATGAGTTCGGGATGGCGCGCGGCGATGCCATCCAGCACGTCGCGAATGTGAATTCCGGGAACCGACCGTGCCGAACCGCGCAAAGTGCCATCGGCATTGCGCGCAAACGCGATGACCGGACGCCGCACGCGATCCTTGATGCGGCTGGCCACGAGGCCAACCACGCCCTGGTGCCAGCCCGGATCGAACAGGCACACGCCGTGGCGAACCGGTGCATTCGCATCCAGTTCGCGCAGACTCTTCACTGCGGCCAGCGCTACGCCCTGCATGCGCGCTTCGATCTCGCGGCGTTCGACGTTCAACTCATCGAGACGCATGGCGAGCGCCAGCGCTTCGCCTTCGGTGTCCGCGAGCAGGCAGCGAATGCCGATGGACATGTCATCGAGCCGGCCGGCGGCATTGAGACGCGGCCCGATCGTAAAACCCAGATCCGCCGCGGTAAGCGCCGCCACGGATCGTTTGCCGATGTCGAGCAGCGCGCGGATACCGGGGACGGCGCGCCCTGCGCGAATGCGCCGGATTCCCTGCGCCACCAGCACGCGATTGTTCACGTCCAGCGGCACGAGATCCGCGACTGTGCCGAGCGCGACGAGATCGAGGAAGTCGGTGACGGGGGGCATGACCACCGTGCCGCGCGCGTCGATTTCACGGCGCAGGGCGGCCATCACATAGAAAGCCACGCCGACACCGGCGAGTGCGCGCGAACCGAAGGTGCTGCCCGGGACATTGGGATTGACGATGACATCGGCGTCGGGCAACGACGATCCCGGCAGATGATGGTCGGTGACCAGCACCTGGATACCGCGCGCACGCGCCGCCGCGACACCCGCGTGGCTGGATATGCCGTTGTCGACCGTGACGATGAGCGAAGGATTTCGTTCGGCCGCGAGTCCCACGATCTCCGGGGTGAGCCCGTAGCCGAACTCGAATCGGTTGGGGACCAGGAAATCCACGGACACGAAACCCCAGGCACGCAGGCAGCGCACGATCAACGCCGTGCTGGTCGCGCCGTCCGCATCGAAATCACCGACCACGAGAATGCGACGCTCGCGATGTTCGAGGATCAAGGCAACGGCCGCGCCGACGCTGTCGAGTGTGCCTACCGGCATCAGTCGATCCAGCGTGAGCGCAAGCTCCTGTCCGTCGCACACGCCACGCGCCGCGTAGGCGCGGCGCAGAACCGGATGCAGCGACAAGTCCGTGATTTCGTTGCCTCTCGCGGCGCGTCTTTCGATGACCAGTTGCATGGCCGCCGATTCTATAGGGCAAGCCGCGTCAGCCAAGAGGCGCGTCGGCGCCAGAGGCGCCAGCCCGGGCGTCTGCCCACGCGAAACCGCCGATCGTTGGCAACGACGTCGATCGCATCTGCGTTCCCGCTGTTCAACGCCGCGCGAGCCGGCGCGAACCAATGAGTTTCGAGTTCGGCGAGCGCCTCGCTCGTGGCCCCACTCATGGGCGCGAGTTCAACGACGATGTGTTTCCCGCCGGCATCGAGCTCTGAGAATGATCGCGGCGCAGGATCCACGGAAATTCCGGCAAGCGCGGTCAGAAACGGATCGCCGCCAAAGACCTGCGGTTTCCTGCTCTCAGTGACATCCGCGGTCGGCGCGGTTTCAGTGGCGCCGTCTCCCAAAGACCCACCGCCCCATAGCCATAGAGCTGAAACCCGCCGACTGCGGAGATGCTCACGGGCCACGTTGGCCGGGGCGCCGTGCAGCCACATTTCGATTTCCGTACCGAGCCGCCGCAGCTCGCCTGCCGACGGTCCGGTGGGGAGCGCCTGGCCAATGTCGGCATCCAGCAAACGCGAGGGATCGACACTGGCGACCCGCGCGGGAGCTGCACCGCTCAGGAGAAAGCCGCGCTCACCCGCGTCATGCAACGCGTATTCCGGTCCGAACGCCAGTGAGAAATCCTGCCGCCAGCTGTCGCGTTCTTGCGCGCTGAGGCGAAGCAACCCGCGATCGGCAAGTCGCACGTGATCAATACGGGCTTCGAGATGCACTGGGGTGGCGAGCCAGGCGTTGCGCGACGAAGCGGCCGGCAATGTGCGCAGAGCGCAACACTGCGCCACGGACATGCGCGCAAGATCGAAGGCACCGAGATCAGCACTCAACCACGAACGCCAGTCCTCGATCCGTTCGACGCGCTCCGCGAACCTGAGCAGCCAATCGAAATTGGGCATATCGAGCGTCGACGGGAAGGAAGCGACGGGCCCGGCCGCCGGCCGGCCGAACTCCGCCGGAAGATAGAGATCAGAGAGGATCAGCGTTATTCGGCGCATGGCGGTATCGTAACGGACCCATGAAGTTCACTCTGCAACGCCCCGAAGGCATCAACCTCATCCGGCGCTACGGCGCCGGCTTCATCGCCATAGGCGAGAATGAAATTCGCGAAAGCTGCCTCGTCAGCGCCAACTCGTTTGCGTTTTGGACGCCGCGATCGGTCGACGAACTCAGCGTAGAACATCTTGCGCCCGTGTTCGCGCTCAAACCCGAAGTGGTGGTGCTGTCGACCGGCGTGCAGCAAATATTTCCGCGCGCGGCGCTACGAGCGGAATTCGCGACGCGAAAGATTGGCATCGAGGTCATGGAGTTGGGCGCGGCCTGCCGCACCTACAACGTTCTGGTCGGCGAGGAGCGCCATGTACTGGCGGCGATTTTGCTGCCGGGTCCCCGGAAGGGACCCGAGTGAAGACACAGGGGGAGAAAGTTGTTTAGCGAGGCCAATGTTTCGAAGCTGACAGACTCGATCGACTGGCGAATTTTTTCTTCTTCTATTCGGCTTGTTCTACTTATTGCCGCGACTTCCCCGTTCACCCCTGTGCCTTCACCCGGGACCCCTCCAAAACTCTTACGAGTGTCTCTGTCGGCGGGCGGCGACATGAAAACATGTTAAATCCTGACTGACAAGCCTTTGGGTTCGAAGGCTTACAAGTCGCAACAAAATCGGATGGCTTCAGCGCTTTTAAAACAAAGAGTTACAGCGCACATCGAATCCCAGAATTTACTCGAATTCCGTGTCGCAGCGCGATGTCAAACGGTGCCGCCCAGCATCGGAACAAACGCAACCGCACCTAACACCTCGCGTTCGAGGTGATCGTCGCGACGGGTGAAACGAATGAGCTGCTGCGCACCTTCGGGCCCTACCGGGACGATGAGACGACCCTTGTTGGCGAGCTGCGCGAACAGCGCTTCCGGGACTGCGAGCGGCGCGGCAGCCACCAGGATTCCATCGAAGGGTTTCTGCGACTTCCAGCCCGTGGTGCCGTCACCGTGCTTGAGCATCACGTTCTTGATGCCGAGTTCCTTGAGTGTGGCCTTGGCGCGTTTGGCGAGCGGCTCGACGCGTTCGATGGAGTAGATTTTCTTCACGAATGGCGCGAGCACCGCTGTCTGGTATCCGCAACCCGTACCCACTTCGAGCACCTTGCCGATCTTGCGTCCACCCTCGATGAGCGCCTCGGTCATTCGCGCCACGATGTAGGGCTGCGAAATAGTCTGGCGAAATCCGATTGGCAGCGCCGTGTCTTCGTATGCGCGACTGGCCAGCGCTTCGTCCACGAAGATGTGCCGCGGAACATTACGGATGCGATCGAGCACCGCGGGATTGGCAATGCCCTGCTCGCGCAGGCGTTGCACCAGTCGGTCGCGCGTGCGCGCGGATGTCATTCCGATGCCGGCCGTGCGGCTCTCGTTCACGCTTCGAACCCAAACCAGTTGCGCAGACCATCGAGCGCGGCGTGGTTGGTGAGATCGACCGTGAGTGGGGTGACGGACACATAACCTTCGGCGACGGCGTGAAAATCCGTGCCGGGGCCCGCGTCCTGGCTGGCGCCCGCGGGCCCTACCCAATAGACAGGACGTCCTCGAGGATCTTCAGCCTTGATCACTGCCTCGGAGCGATGCCGATTGCCGAGACGCGTGACCTTGATCCCCTTCACCGCGGCAACCGGAATGTTCGGGACATTGACGTTGAGTATGGTGGCGCGGCCCAACAACGTGAGCGGCGTGGCAATAAGCCGTTCGACGACCACGCGCGCGAAATGAGCACCGGTTTCGAAATGACGCTCGGCATCGCCGCGCACCCCATCGGTGTGCAGCGACACCGCCACCGCCGCCTTGCCGAGGAAACGCCCTTCGGTGGCCGCGGCAACCGTCCCGGAATACAGCACGTCGTCACCAAGATTCGAACCGTCGTTGATGCCGGAGACCACCATGTCGGGCTCGAACGGAAACAGCCCCGAGACCGCCAGGTGCACGCAGTCGGTCGGCGTGCCTCCCTGCAGAAAGTACACATCGCCGTCCGCCCGTTCGACACGCAGCGGCACATCGAGCGTCAGTGAGTTGCTGGCGCCGCTTCGATTTCGATCGGGCGCCACTACCGTGAGGTCCCCCAGGCCCTTGAGCCCCTCGCGCAGCGCATGTATGCCGCGCGCGCGATAACCGTCGTCGTTGGATATGAGGATTCGCACCGGCGCGCAATATACTCAATGCATCAACGCGGAGGAATGCTTGAGCGACAAACGCACCGATCCGGACGCGGATGTGTTTCGCGAGGCCATGCGCGACGTCAAGCCGATCGCACCCCGCGCTCGCGTACAGCTCGCCAGGCGCAAACCGCCGGCAAAGGCGCGTTTCACTGCCGCCGATCGCGCCATGGTGCTGGTGGAGAGCCTGCAGGCTCCTGCCGGCGACGTCACCGACACGGGCGACGAGATTTCCTTCCGGCGCATGGGCGTGCAGGACAGTGTCATGCGCAAGCTCAAGCGCGGCGAATACCGCGTCGAGGAAATCTGCGATCTGCATGGACTTCGTGTCGAAGAAGCCAAGGTGGCCTTGCGCCAATTCCTGGCCGAGGCGCTGGCGCACAAGCTGCGCTGCGTGCGCATCATCCACG
>DASTTJ010000067.1:0-13050 GCA_035760205.1 Steroidobacteraceae bacterium
GAGGTCCTGCTAATGAGCATCAAGTCCGATCACTGGATTCGCCGCATGGCGGAGAAAGAAAAGATGATCGAACCCTTTGCCCGCGAGCAAGTGCGGACTGCCGTCGACGGTCACAAGATCGTGTCGTATGGCACGTCGAGCTACGGTTACGACGTGCGTTGCTCGCGCGAATTCAAGATCTTCACGAACATCAATTCGACCATCGTCGATCCGAAGAATTTCGATGAGAAGAGCTTCGTGGATGTCTCGGCGGATGTGTGCATCATCCCGCCGAACTCCTTCGCGTTGGCCCGCACGGTGGAATACTTCCGCATTCCGCGCTCGACGCTGGTTGTTTGCCTCGGCAAATCGACGTACGCCAGGTGCTTCAGCGGGGATACCCGAGTGGCACTGGTTGACGGCAGCAGCCCCACGCTCGAGGAGATGGCGCGACGCCACGCGCATGGGGAAGTGTTCTGGGGCTACAGCATTGGCGCCAACGGACGCCTCATCGTCACGCTGCTGGATGCCCCTCGCTTTATCGGTCGCGATTCGATGATTGAAATCTTGCTGGACACTGGCCAGTCGATTCGTGCCACGCCGGATCATCAGTTCATGAGGCGCGATGGTCGCATGACCGAAGCCGCATCGCTCCGATCGGGCGATGCTCTCATGCCGCTCTATCGCGAGGCCGCCCGCGGTTACGAAATGGTTTACCAGCCGTTGACGGGCCACCTCTACCCGACGCACCGCCTCGCCGACGAGTGGAATCTGCGGCATGAGATCTATGCGGACATGCCCGGCACTCATCGCCATCATGTCGATTTTGATCGATGCAACAATCGTCCGACGAACATCGTGCGGATGGCGGCCGCGGACCACATCCGTTTGCACAACTCTGAGAACTACGGCGAAGGGTTCGATAGGGACGCTCATGGCGTCGCAATCAGTGACGCATTGGACAGGCTCGCGCTAGATCCAAGTTGGCGCGAAAACTTCTCGCGTGTGCAGTCCGATCGTGGAAAGCAATTCTGGAGCAATGATCGTTTCGCGGAGATTCGTGCCCGTGTCATCGAGCAGCGTCGCAATCCTTCGCAGGCCACGCGCGATGCACACAGTGCAGCCACGCGGCGGCGGTATTCTGATCCTGCAGAACGCGTGCGGCAGTCCAGCATAAGCGCGCGCGTCTGGGCGCAGGACGATGGGTCGCGCCGGTTCGCCCAAGCGGAGCTCGCGCGGCGGGTCAACTTGCGCGATGAAATCACGGCAGCGGCCGTGCGCGCCGCCCTCGATAGCACCGGATCAATCCGCGGCGCGGCGGATCTCCTCCAATGTGATCGCTCTGTGTTCCGACGCTTTCCCAGGGTGATCGCTGAATTCCGCGGGACTGCAGCCTATCGGAACCATAAGGTTGTCGCAGTGCGTGAGTTGCCCGGCGTTCACGACGTTTTCTGTCTCACGGTTCCCGAAGCAGGAAATTTTGCACTTGAAGCCGGAGTTTTCGTCCAGAACTGCGGGATTATCGTGAACGTAACGCCTTTGGAACCGGAGTGGGAAGGACACGTGACGCTGGAATTTTCAAACACCACGCCACTGCCCGCAAAGATCTACGCCAACGAAGGCGTGGCGCAGATGCTGTTCTTCGAATCGGACGAAGTGTGTTCGACCTCGTACAAGGACCGCGGCGGGAAATACCAGGGCCAGACCGGCGTGACATTACCGAAGACCTAGCTTAGCTAGAGGGACGGTCCCCATTGCAATGGCTTGACGTCAGGGGGTTCACCTCTGGCCTCGTTACATTGATGCCTGGGCCAGGCGGCGAGGTTTAGAGTGTGCCATGCACTGAAAATGGCCCAACGCACTGCCTCGCCGCCCCGATTGATGAGGCGGTCGGACAACTACTCGAACAGGTGGTGATAACTGTCCTCGACGTCGGCCTTTGACCCAAGTCGGCATGAAGTACCGATGCTAACGACTAATGCTCTCCAATAGCGCTATGACATTTCCAACCGAGGCTCCCACAACCAACAACAGGACAATCGCCCAGCGGGCAAAGGAAGTTTTCGCAAATATTCCCCAAGGAAAAAATGGAGGCAGCCATGACCAAAGCGGTGACGCCGCGCCTCCTAGGTACATCCAGACCAATAAGAGCGCGCAATAGGAGATTCCTACCGATGCAACCAGCGGCTTTGCAATCGCGGGCTCAAGATCTCCTCCCCAAAGAACAAGTGCGAGAACGAGTAGCGTCAAAATAGTCGCCAGTACGTCTGTCGCTCTCTCGCGCATCTCTGTTCACTCCACTGCGATCTCAAGGCGAAAGCAAAGAGACCTTAGTACGAGCCCCAAGGTAACGATCCGATCGCCTCGACAAAAAGTGTTGCATCCACTCGTGCGCCAGAATTTGCCTTCATTGTGGCCATCTTGGGGGTTTTGATACCAAATATGCCCGCCTGCTTCCCCAAACTCACAACAAGGTTTCTTCAATGTTCTCCGACCTTTATTTCGACGCCCAAACCGGCCTTCAATCCAAAGCTTCCCTTAACATCGCCAACTTACCTCTCGACACTCACAATCAGCAACGTGACCTCGACCTTCTTGCCGCGAATGCTCTCGGCTTTCACGGGTAGATAGCCGAGCGTCGGGGCCACCCAGGTGCGCGTCATGCGATCGGAGTTGGCGCGCTTGCTCGAATAGATGATGGTGTCGAGTTCGCCGAGCGCGGTCTCGATGCGGGCGTTGCCTTCGAGGATGAGCTCGTACTCCTTGAGCTTGTTGGCGTCGATCATCCACACCGTGCCCTTGAGATTGCCGCTGGCGAGATTGCGCAACGAAGCGATCTGCAGCGACATCGCATCCTGTGCACCTTCGGGGAGTTCCAGATCGACGTCGCGATCCTTGGCGACGCCCGAGACGCGTTTCTTCTCCCAGTCGAAAGTCAGGTTGATCGGGCGTTCCTTCTCATCGGTACCGCGAAACGTCAGCGGTATCACGCGCCCCTCGGTGACCCGGAACGTGCTGATCTGCGTAAGCGCATCGGGAAACGCCATGCGGAAGAGGCCACGGGCCTTGTTGACCGACGAGTATGTGTAGGTGTCATTGGCGGAACGCACGAGCTCCACCGTCGAACTTGCGGCGGTCACGCCTTTCCATTCGGCGATGTAGTTGGCGCTGAAGGGTTTCAAGTCGATGGGATCCGCATTCGCCGCAGCGCCTGCAGCCAGCAGCAACAGAACCAGAAAACGCTCAGGCAGCCGCATCGTGTTCCTCGATGAGTGGCGAGGTGAGGAGAGCGCCGTCGCAATATACCGAGCCGGCGCGCCACTCGACCCGGCCGGCGGCAATGAGCGTACACACATGGGGGTAGATGATGTGTTCCAGCGTATGAACGCGCGCTGAAACCGCCTCCGGGGTTTCACCGGAACGGATGCGGAGGCGTCCCTGCATGATCACCGGGCCGCCGTCGAGTTCCGCCGTGACGAAGTGCACACTGGCTCCATGGTGCGAATCGCCGGCGGCGAGGGCGCGCACATGGGTATCGAGGCCTTTGTACTTCGGCAGCAGCGATGGGTGGATGTTCAGCAGCCGGCCTTCGAAACGCTGCACGAATTCCGCCGAAAGGATGCGCATGAACCCGGCGAGGGCCACCAGTCGCGCGCCGGTTGCCTCGAGTTCGGCCGCGAGCGCGGCGTCGAAACTGGCGCGGTCGGCGAATTGTTTGACCGGCACGATGCTGGCCGGAATGCCGAGCGATGCGGCGCGGGCCAGGCCGCCGGCATTTTCCCGGTCGGCGATGATCCTAACTACCTTGAATGGTGAGCCGGGCGTCAGCGAGCTGCGCGCGATGGCTTCCATGTTGCCGCCGCGCCCGGAGATGACGACTGCCACCGGCAGCATTACGCAGGCTCCAGGGTCATTCCTCGATGACGACGCCGCGCGAACCGCGCCCGACGCCGCCAATGATGCGGGCGGTTTCGCCCGATGCCGTGAGGTGCGCCAGTGTGGCGTCGACATCGGCGGGTGCGACCACCACCACCATGCCAATACCGCAATTGAAGGTGCGATACATCTCCGCCGCGGAAATCTTGCCGGTGGCGGCGAGCCAGTCGAACACCGGGTCGCGCGCCCAGTTACGCCGGTGCAGCGCGACTTCGAACCCGTCGGGCAGAACACGCGGAATGTTGTCCGTGAGCCCCCCGCCCGTGATGTGCGCGAAACCTTTGACGTTGATCTTCTGGGCCAGTGACAGCAGCGACTTCACGTAGATGCGAGTGGGCGTAAGCAGTCGGTCGAACAGGGATTGGCCGTCGAGCTGCGTGTTCGCATCGGCACCCGCGACCGAAACCAGTTTGCGGATCAGCGAATAACCGTTGGAATGCGGACCAGACGAGGCGAGACCGATGACCACATCGCCGGCCTCTGTCTTCGTGCCGTCGATGATGCGATCGCGCTCCACGACGCCCACACAGAAGCCGGCGAGATCGTAGTCGTCGCCGTGGTACATGCCGGGCATCTCGGCGGTCTCACCACCCACCAGTGCGGCGCCCGCAAGTTGGCAGCCCTCGGCGATGCCGCGGATGACGGATTCGGCAACGTCCACGCGCAATTTGCCGGTGGCGTAGTAGTCGAGGAAGAACAGCGGTTCGGCGCCCGAGACCACGATGTCGTTGGCGCACATGGCGACCAGGTCGATGCCGATCTTGTCGTGGCGTCCCGTGTCGATGGCCAGCCGGAGTTTGGTTCCGACCCCGTCGGTTCCCGACACCAGCACAGGCCGGCGATAGCGGTCGAGGGGCACTTCCACCAGGGCGCCGAAGCCGCCAATGCCGGCGAGAACCTCTTTGCGCATGGTCTTCTTGACGACGGGCTTGATGCGTTCGACGAGTTCATCGCCCGCGTCGATATCGACGCCGGCATCGCGATAGGTGAGTCCGGTTTCAGTCATGAATCGAGGATTCTCGGCGCCGGGTTGCCGGCGCGGCAGGTCAGGAAAAAACGTGCGATATTGTAGCCAATGCGCACATTCCTCGTCAGTTTCATCGCGGTCGCAATGCTTGCATTCGCGGGTACCGCCATAGCCACGCGCCAGGTGCGCGTGTTCGAGGCCAACGTCTCTTCGCAGACCGACCCTGCCGTCGCGGCCCAGGCAGCGCTTCGCGTGGTGCTGGTGCGCGCCACGGGTGCGCGCGATGCCGCCAACGACCCGGCGCTTGCCGGAGTCCTCGCGCAGGCGCAGACCTATGTGCTTGCCACTCGGCCGGCGGGAACCGGCAACGCCACGACAGTGATATTCGACGCCGCCGCGCTCGAGCGCGACATCCTCGCGGCGGGGCGCACCGTGTGGAGCAGCGAACGTCCCGTCCTGCTGGTCATCCTCACGGGCGGGCCCGCCTCGGGCGCCTTCGAGACGCGCCGCCAGGTGGAAAGTGCGCTCGATTCCGCTGGCAATCGCCGCGGGCAGCCGATCAACGTGGTGCGCCCGGAGGCACTCAATCTTCCAACTACCGGCGACATACCCACCGACTCCGCCCTGGCGGCTGCGCAGCGTGCGCGCGCCGACGGTGTGCTCGTCGGTTACGGGGACGCGGTGGCGAATGGCGGCACCTGGCGCTGGTCGCTGAATGCCCCGGGTGTCAGCGAGGCCTGGAATGGCACGCTCGAAGAGGGTGTGCATGGCGCGGCCGATGTCTTCGCGCGCAACGCGGTGTCCTACGCAGCGCTGCCCGAGATCCCGATTCTGGTGGAAATCGAAGGTGTGCCGACACTCAAGCAATACGCGCGCGCCGCAGAGATTCTCAGCGAGGCTCCGGGCGTGCGCGGCGTGCAACTGGCCGAAGCATCCGGGTCTCGTGCCACTTTTTCGGTGCTGACACGCGGCGGCGCCGACATGCTGCTGGGCTCGCTCGTGGGCAATCCGCAAATGGATCGGATGGATCCTGCCGCCGGTGGCACGCTCGCGTTTCGCCTGCGGCCGTGAGACGCCTCCGATGCTGCGTCACCTTCCCAATTTCATTTGCCTGGTGCGTATCGCGCTCATCTGGCCCACCATCGACGCACTTTACGCCGGGCACTACTGGACTGCGTTGATCCTCGTCGCCGTGTGTGCCGTCTCCGACGGGCTCGACGGCTGGCTGGCCAAGCGCTTCAACTGGACTTCGCACCTCGGCAAGATCCTCGACCCGCTCGCCGACAAACTACTTCTGGTGGCGCTGTTCCTGACCGCCACGTGGATGAACCTGCTGCCATGGTGGCTGACCGCCGTCGCGGTCGGCCGCGACGTCATGATCGGCTTCGGCGCCGTCATCTACCGCTTCTGGTTCGGCCCGTTGCACGGCCGGCCCACGCTGCTGTCCAAGATCAATACCGGCATGCAGCTCGCCGTGGCGCTGGCGGCCATTCTCGGCGCGGCGGCAAAATTCCCGACGCCGGAAATGGTGACCGCGCTCGCGGTCCTCACTCTGATCACCACGGTCGTTTCGGGCGCTGACTATCTTTCGGCGTTCACGCGGCGCGCGCTCGCGACCTGATACCAGGCCTCCGATGCGACAGCTGACCCTTGGCGTGCAACTCAAGGAGCGCGCTACCTTCGCGAGCTTCCTGACCGCGCGCAATGTCGAGCTGGTGGCGCACCTGCGCCATGTGGCCGCCAAGACACCACCAGGCGCCACCTGGATCGCCGGGCCGCATACGGCTGGCAAATCACACCTGCTGCAGGCCGTGTGCGCGGCCACCGCCGCCGGAAAACGCGCTGCCTATCTTCCGCTCGAGTCCCTGCTGCCTTTCGGTCCGGCGGCGCTCGAAGGAGCGGAGCAGCTCGATGTGGCATGTTTTGACGACGTGCAGGCGATCGCCGGCCTGGATGACTGGGAGCGCTGCCTGTTTTCGCTGTGGCAGCACGCGCTGGAGCGCAACGCCACACTGCTGTTCGCCGCGCGAGAGAATCCCGCGCAGGTGGCCTTCGGCCTTGCGGACCTGAAATCGCGTCTGGCGTCTTCCGCCGTGTTCGCGGTGCGCGAGCTGAATGACGAGGAGCAGATCGAGGCACTCAACCTGCGTGCGCACCTGCGCGGGTTCGAGTTACCGCCTTTGACCGCGCATTACCTTCAGCGCCGCTTTCCGCGCGATATGCGATCGTTGTGCGAGATCCTCGATACGCTCGATGACGCTTCCTTCGCCGCGCAACGGCGGCTCACGGTTCCGTTTATTCGCGACGTCATCGACGGCAAGGCCAAGGCCTGACGGAGCCGCGCGCGGAGGTTACTTTCGTGCCTTGCGTCCCGCCGCGAGCGTGGCGGCCACTTCCGCGACGCGACGGCCCAGGGCCTGCGCCAGCGCGATCTCATCCTCCGACAGAACGCCTGGCTGGGCCGCCATACTGGCGACGTGAGTGGCGCCGTAGGGTGTTCCGCCGGTACGTGTCTGGTTCACGGCGCGCTCGGTGAAGGGCAGGCCGAGCAGCATCATCCCGTGATGCAGCAGCGGGATGGCCATGGTCAGCAGCGTCGACTCCTGCCCACCGTGCAGAGTCTGCGACGAGGAAAACACACCCGCCGGTTTTCCAGACATCGTTCCGTCGAGCCACAGGCTCGAAGTGCCATCGAGGAAGTATTTGAGAGGCGCCGCCATGTTGCCGAATCGCGTCGGGCTTCCTAACAACAATCCGTCGGCGCGACGCAGATCATCGAGCGTGGCGTAGGGCGCACCCGCATCGGGCACGGCCTTGACCGGCCGTTCACTCTCGGCGCTCACGGGGGGTACCGTGCGCAAACTTGCGGTGCAACCGGCGACGCCCTCGACGCCCCGCGCCGCCTGGCGGGCCAGCTCCGCGGTTGCCCCCTGTCGCGTGTAATAGACAATGAGTATTTCGGTCATGGCCCCTCGGTTGATGACTATCATGCCGCATGATCTGCAGGCGTTCTTTTGTTTCGGGTCGGGTGCAGGGCGTTTTCTATCGCGCCACCTGCGTGCGTAAGGCCGAATCGCTGGGCCTCGCGGGTCATGCGCGCAACCTCGAAGACGGGAGTGTCGAGGTACTGGCCTGCGGCGAAGAAGCCGCGGTCAATGAGTTCGTCGCCTGGCTGTGGGAAGGTTCGCCGGCGTCGAAGGTGACCGACGTGGCCACCGAACCCGCCGATCCGGCGGCGCTTCAGCGGACGACGGGTTTTGTCTCGGCGTGACGTTCGCCGACCAGCCCCAGATCATCCGCGCCGTTCCAGCGCGTCCATTGGTCGATTACCTTGTCCGAGTACCAGCGTTTGCCCACGCTGCCGTTGTAGCGCGCCAGCGCTCGCGCGATGTTCTGTTTTTCGCGCTTCAGGTAGAAGCGATAGATCGCGCAACCCATGCGGATGTTCTCCGCCGTCTTGATCAGCTGGTGGCGGCGCATGCCGAGGCTTTCCGGCCAGAAGGGCATCACCTGCATGAGGCCGACCGCGCCCGCGTATGACACAGCGTAGCGGTTGAAATTGCTTTCGATCTCGATGATGGCCATGACCAGGCCCGGCGGTATACGCAATTCTCCGGCGCGATTGGCCTCGCAGAATACGGTCTTGAGGATGGCCATGCGCTCATCGCGATCGGGCACGCGTTTGCGCAGGCGCGGCTCCATCATTTTGTACCAGACCGCCGAGTCGTAACGGTCCTCGAAACATTCCGCCTGCTCGATGGCGTGCTGGACCGCGCTCTTGAGCTCCGGCTCGCGTTGCGCATCCGCGGCGGGCGCCGCGGAGGCAAGCGAAGGGAAGCAGGCTGCGAGCAGGGGAAGGAGTAGACGCATCCCCGCAGCCTGGTAGTTAGTGCGAGCCGCCCGCGAGCCTGCCGCGGATGAAGGCGATGGCGTCGCCGAGCGGAAACTCTTCGGCGGCATCCGCGCGCCGGTGCCGGTATTCGAGCTTGCCCGCGGTGATGCCGCGATCGCCGACGACCACGCGGTGTGGAATGCCGATGAGTTCGGTATCCGCGAACTTGACGCCAGGGCGCTCGTCGCGATCGTCGAGCAGAACGTCGATGCCCGCAGCCAGTAGTTCGTTGTAGAGGCGTTCGGCGGTTTCACGGACAGCGGGAGACTTGGGTGCGTTGATGGGGACGATGACCAGCTGGAAAGGCGCGATCGCGTCCGGCCAGATGATGCCCCGCGCATCATGGTTCTGCTCGATGGCCGCCGCTACGACACGCGTCACACCGATTCCGTAGCAGCCCATGTACAGCGTCGCTGCCTTGCCGGATTCGTCGAGCACCGTCGCGCCCATGGACTCGCTGTACTTCCGGCCGAGCTGGAAGATGTGGCCCACTTCGATGCCGCGCGCGATGGAAAGCGTGCCCTTGCCCGAAGGACTCGGGTCGCCGGGCACGACGTTGCGAAGGTCGGCGGGCGTGGCTTCAGGCAGATCTCGCACCCAGTTCACGCCGGTCAGGTGGGCGTCCTTCCTGTTCGCGCCGCAGGCGAAATCGCTCAATGCCAACACGGAATGATCAGCGTAGATCCGGCCCTTGAAACCGACCGGGCCCAGGAAGCCTGGCTCGGCGCCGGTCGCCTTCACGATCGTGTCGTTCGACGCCATGCGCAGCGGCTTTGTGACACCTTCGAGCTTCTGCGCCTTGACGGCATTCAACTCATGGTCGCCGCGGACCAGCAGCGCGACCACGCCGCCATCGGTCGCGTCGACCAGCAATGTCTTCACGAGTTTCGAGGCCGGTAGTTTGAGCAGCGTGGTTACGGCTTCAATGGTCTTCGTGCCCGGTGTCGACACTTCGGTGAGAGGTTCGCCGGCGGCCGCCCGCGGTGTCGCCGGCGGTAACGCAACGGCCATCTCGAGGTTGGCGGCGTAGCTGTCGCCGTCGGAGAAGGCGATCGCGTCTTCACCGGAATCCGCGAGCACGTGGAACTCTTCGGAGCCGCTGCCGCCGATGGCGCCAGGATCGGCGACCACGGAACGGAACTTTAGTCCCAGGCGCGTGAAGATCGCGGTGTAGGCGCGATGCATTGCATCGTAGCCGGCCTGCAGTCCCGCCTGGTCGAGATGGAAGGAGTACGAATCTTTCATCAGGAACTCGCGCGCACGCATCACGCCGAATCGCGGCCGGCGCTCGTCGCGGAATTTCATCTGGATCTGATAGAAGTTCGCCGGCAGCTGGCGGTAACTCTTGAGCTCGTTGCGCGCGATGTCGGTGATGACTTCCTCGTGCGTCGGCCCCAGGCAGAAATCGCGCTCGTGGCGGTCCTTGAGGCGCAGCAGCTCGGGACCGAATTCGCCCCACCTGCCGGATTCCACCCACAACTCGGCGGGTATGACTCCGGGCATCAGAAGCTCGAGCGCTCCGGCACGATTCATTTCTTCGCGCACGATGTTCTCGACCTTGCGCATCGCGCGAAGGCCCAGCGGCATCCAGGTGTAGAGGCCCGCGGCGAGCTTGCGAATGAGGCCCGCGCGCAGCATGAGCTGATGGCTCACGACTTCGGCATCCGCGGGAGTTTCTTTGGTCGTGTTGACCGGGTATTGGGACCAGCGCATAGGGGCGCGAGAGTGTATCAGGTGAGGGATTCGCCTATGATGCCGGCCGTGACGCCAGACACCTCGCCCCCCCAGATTTCGAACGAAGATTCATCGGGCAACGGGCCCAGGCGCGGCATTTATCTGCTGCCCAACCTGCTCACGACGGGGTGCCTCTTCTCCGGGTTCTATTCCATCGTTGCGGCGGTCGATACCAACTTCGCTTTTGCCGGTGCGGCGGTCTTCATCGCCATGCTGTTCGACGGTCTCGACGGGCGCGTCGCCCGTTGGACCGGCACCGAAAGCCCGTTCGGCAAGGAATACGACAGCCTGGCCGACATGGTGGCCTTCGGCGTGGCCCCCGCGGTTCTGGTCTACCAGTGGGGAGTCATCCGCATTGCCGAATACGGCGCCGAGTGGCGGCAATTCGGCTGGGTCATCGCATTCCTCTATTGCGCCTGCGCGGCGCTGCGCCTGGCGCGCTTCAATACGCGATCGAGTGGCGACAAGCGCTACTTCGAAGGGCTGCCGAGTCCCTCCGCGGCGGCCGTCGTCGCTTCCTTCGTCTGGTTCTTCGCCAATTGGCGTGAGCCGGGGTTGCCCGGCCTGTTGCTGGCCTTTGCCGTCACCGGATATGCGGCGGCACTCATGGTTTCGCCGTTCAGCTATGTCAGCATGAAGCAGATCGATGTCGATCAGCGCGTGAAGTACTCATACTTCGGCTTCGTGATACTGCCCATGCTGGCGCTCATCGTCGTGGATCCGCCGACGATGTTGTTTGCGATGTTCGTCTCCTATGCCAGTTATGGTCCGGTGCAGTGGTTAGTGCGCAAGATGAGGCGTCCGCGCGCGGGTGCCGCCTGAGGAGTGCCCATGGGACCGTTGCGCAATGCGTATCTCGACGCGCTCGGTATCGATCGCTGGGTTCACCGGGACGCCGTTCCTGAGATCGTCGCCGCCCGCGAATCTGAGCCTGCAACTGCCGTAGTCGCCAAGTCCGCCGCGCGCGCCGCTCCGGGGGCAACGCCGCACGCGCCCTGGACGCCGCTTCCGCCTACGGCCGACTGGGGTGTGTTGCGCGAACGCGTGGCGGGTTGCACGGCCTGCGATCTGTGCAAGACGCGAACTCAGACTGTATTCGGTGTGGGGAAACGGCAGGCGCAATGGCTGGTGATCGGTGAAGCGCCGGGTGCGGAAGAAGACCGGCAAGGCGAGCCCTTCGTTGGTCGCGCGGGTCAGCTGCTCAACGCCATGCTGCTGGCGATCGGCCTGCCTCGCGAAACAGTGTTCATCGCCAACATTCTCAAATGCCGCCCGCCCGGCAATCGAGATCCCGCTCCCGCCGAAGTGTCGCGGTGCCTGCCGTACCTTTCGAACCAGATCGCGCTGCTGAAACCTGAAATCATGCTGGCCGTCGGCCGCATCGCGGCGCAGAACCTGCTCGCCACCGACGCGCCGCTCGCAAGGCTGCGCGGCAAACTGCATCATTTCGGCGAGGCCAACACTCCGCTGGTCGTCACCTACCATCCGGCCTATCTACTACGAACGCCGGCCGATAAGCGCAAGGCCTGGGAAGATCTCAAGTTCGCGCGCGCCACCCATGCGCGCCTCGCCGGTGGGGGCAACGCCCCGGGGAATGGATAATGGCCGCTGCGCCCGAAGACCTGCACGAGGTGCCCGAGGTCCACATCCGGCCGATGCTGGAAATGGACCTCGCGGAGGTCGCCGCGATCGAGCAGAAGAGTTATGCGTTTCCGTGGAGCGAAAACATCTTTCGCGACTGCCTTCGAGTCGGCTACACCTGCCGCGCGATGGACCTCGCCGGCCAGATCATCGGTTATGGCGTGATGAGCTTTGGGGCGGGCGAGGCGCACATCCTCAATGTCTGTGTGCGCGACGAATTTCGCACGGTGGGATTCGGCCGCCGCCTGCTCGAACACATGCTGGAGCGCGCCAAGGCCGCGGGAATCAGCGAGGCGTTTCTCGAAGTGCGTCCCACCAACCTGGCCGCCATCCGCCTCTACCAACGGCTCGGATTTGAACAAATCGGCATTCGCCGCGGGTATTATCAGGCCCCCGATGGGCGCGAAGACGCCATCGTGCTGAAGCTCGATCTTCGGCAACCCTAATTAACGAGACCTTCATGACTTCGACCGGGCATGAGACGGCGCGCCGGCGCACGTTTGCCATCATTTCGCATCCCGACGCGGGCAAGACCACGCTGACGGAAAAGCTGCTGCTGTTCGGGGGCGCGATCCAGCTCGCGGGCACCGTCAAGGGCCGCAAGGCCGCCCGCCATGCCACCTCGGACTGGATGGCCCTGGAGAAACAACGCGGAATCTCCATCACCTCATCGGTGATGCAGTTCCCGTTCCGCGGCGAAATCATCAACCTGCTCGACACGCCTGGCCACGAGGATTTCTCCGAAGACACGTACCGCACGCTGACTGCGGTAGATAGCGCGCTCATGGTCATCGACTGCGCCAAGGGCGTGGAAGAGAGAACCATCAAACTGATGGAGGTGTGCCGCATGCGCGACACGCCGATCATGACGTTCATCAACAAGCTCGATCGCGAAGGCCGG
>DASTTJ010000068.1:0-9848 GCA_035760205.1 Steroidobacteraceae bacterium
TTTGGTGTGGGTGGGAGAAAGGGCGGCGAAGAGTCCGATTGAAGCGGGGAGGCGGCTTCGCACGCTGTCAGTCCGCATGACCCGGCCCGCTCGATCATCTCCTGTGCGTGTGCGCTCGCTGGCGCGCGCAGAGGTCATCGAACCGCGTCCCGCTTCCCGTCCTCGGTCGATAAGACAAGAGACTCTCCGGTCACGGTCTTCTCACAGCGGGGGCTTCAGACTCCAATTGCATCCAAACGGAGCCGGAGTTCGTCGGAGAACGATTGAGAAATCCGTGGCCGCACAGGCGATGAGTTTGCGGGCCGGGTACCCACGATCCATGGCAGTGAGCCGCTCTCCGCTTAAAGTGGACTCTTCGCAGGCCTTTCGCTCACCTACACCAATATGTCTTCGCAATGAGCGGCGTGCCCAAAACCCGGGATGCCCCTCCGCTCGAAGGGCCCGGCGAAAAGCAAACCTCATTGCCTGTGCGGCCACGGATTTCTCAATCGTTCTCCGACGAACTCCGTCCCCATTTGCTAGCAAATGGGGAGTGTCCCCATTTCTGGCTGCTCCGCTTCCGACATGATGTATTCCATCAGCGCGGTAAACGCTTCGGCGGCGCTGGCGAAACGCTCTTCCGGCTTCTTTGACACCAGGCGCTCGAGGAAGCGCTGGTGACGCGACAGGTGTTCCGGCAGTTTCGGAATCGGCGCGTTCTTGTGCATCTCGAACAAACCCACCAGCGAAGCGGCGGCGTACATGCGCTGGCCGGTGAGCAGTTCGTACAACATCACGCCGACGCTGTAGAGATCCGATCGTTCGTCGGCGGTGCCGCCCAGCGCCTGCTCGGGTGACAGGTAGTAAGGCGTGCCGATGACGACGCCAGCCAGCGTCTTCGCCACCGGGTCCGCATCGCGGCGCGCGCTGCCGAAGTCGACGAGGGCAATGGTGCCGTCCTCGCGGAACATGACGTTCGCGGGCTTCAGGTCGCGATGGATGATGCCGGCCGCGTGCACCGAGGTCAGCGCGGAGAGTATCGAGCCGACGATGATGAACGACTCTTCGAGGTTGGGGCGATCGCGCGCCACGCGAGCGCGCAGGTCGCCCGACGGGAAATATTCCATGACGATGTACGCGTGGCTGTCGGTGAAGCCGTGTTCGAACACCTTGGCCACGTACGGGCTGTCGATGCTCGAGGCCGCGAAGTATTCCTGCACGAAGCGTGACAGCAGGTCCGAATCGCCGCTGCCTTCGCCCTTGAGAACCTTGAGCACCACCTGCTGCTTGTCGCTGACGCGCTCGCACAGGCAGACGTTGGCGGTGGCGCCGCTGCCCAGCGGCTTGATCGGCGTGAATCCCTGGATTCCGGCGGATTTCAGCACCGCTTCCGCATCGGCAAGGCGCCGCGCGTCGGCGCGCGCAATCATGCTGGCGCTGTCGGCCAAAGGTTCGGGCTTCGTCGCCGACTTGTTCTCGAATTTCGGCATCGGCTTGATGTCGGCGGCCGCGGGTCTGCTCTCGGACCTGCGCGGCGGCGCGGGCGGTGCTTTGACGTCGATCTCGGCTGGCGGCTTGTGCCGGGGCTCCGGCAGCACACGCACGATCTTCGGGAAGTTAGGTTTGGTTCGCAGCTCCGACAGCCACAGCAGGCCTTCCTTGCGCAGGTACTCATCGTCGATGAGCAGGTGCGCGTAGCGATCCCAGCGGAAGTCGGTCGGCGGCTTGCCGTAGGCCGCCAGATCGTGCACCTCGAGCTTGGCCGCGGGCCACTTGACGAGCGCGAGACGCCGAGCCCGGTTAACCAGGCCGCTGGCGTGACGCATGATGAGAACGCGTTCGGTCATGAGTGAAACGTTCCTGTTTTCACTTCCGGGTAACAGTGTGCCTTTCGATGATGGCGCGCAACTTCAGTTCGTCGACCGGCTTGGTCAGGTAACCGTCGCAACCGGCCATCGTGCCGCGGATCTTGTCGAAGGTCTTGTCCTTGCTGGTGAGCATGACGACCTTCATCAGCGAATTGTCCTTGTTCTTCTTGATCATCTTGCAGACGTCGTAGCCGTCCATGCCGGGCAGCATCACGTCCAGGAAGATCATGTCGAAATGTTGTTTGGAGATCTTGAACAGCGCTTCTTCGCCCGAGGAGGCAAATTCGGGCGTGATGCCGTACGGCTGCAGCTTGTTCTGCAGGAAGGTGCGCATCAGCGGGCTGTCGTCCACGGCCAGCACGCGGAAGTTGTGTTCCTCGTGGCGCGGGGTTGGCGTAGCGACCGGAGCCACCGGCGAGGGAGCCGGCAGCGGGGCGGCAGCCACAGATGCGGCAACCGCGGCTGTCGGTGCGCTCGGCGGGGGCGCCATTGGTGCGTCGACAATACGTGCGGCGGCCGGCAGCGACGCTGCGAGCGGGGATGGATTCGGGACTACGCGCAGGTTCGCGCGCGTGGAGGACGTCGAGGGAGCGACGGCAGCAGACAGCGCGGAAGGCGACAGGGGCGTGACGCCACTGGCGGCGAGCGCCGCGGCGGAAGACAGGATCTTCTCCGCTGGAGTCTTTTCCACCGGTGCCTTTTCGACGGGCTTCTCGGCTTCCAGGGGCGGCGCGACATTCGGCTGCAACGTCATGCTCGGCAGCACGGTGGCGGCCGGGGCGGCGGCGGTCATTGAAGCGGGCAGTGTTCCAGCGGGGGCGGGTGATGCGCTGCTCGCCGTCATCCCCAGGCTGGTGGCCGTCATCGGCGCCATCGAATTCATGCTGGCCGACAGCGAGGGCTGCTGCGCGGTCATGCCGCTCGACACGCGCGGCGAGGAACTGCTGGGTCCGGTTTCCGCGCCCGAGGTAGGCAGGGTGCCGCCCGCGCTCGGCGCGGACACATCGTGCCCCGCGGCTTCACGCACATTGTTCAGTGCGATGGCGAGGCGATCCATGGCGCCGACCACCTTGAGACCCAGCGGTCGCGAAGCCGAAGCGACACCGACGTCGGTGTTCTTCGAGCCCACTACCAGCGTACGGTCCGAGGTGCTCGAGAACGTGGCCAGCCAGCTTGCGACTGCACTGTCGCTGTCGCCGTCCAGCAAGTACATGTCCGGCGCCACGCCGGCTTCGGGATTCCAGAGCTTGTAGCCGATCTGGCGTGCCGGAGCGACCGACAACAGGAAGATCGAGTTCAGCATCTGCCGCTCGGGAGCGGAAAAGCCGACGACTCGGACATTGAGGACGCGGGTTTTGGTACTCATGGCATTTACCCTGAAGGTAGCTAGCCTGCAGCCGCGCGTTTCTCAACGCGGCTGGTCAGGGCATCGGCTACGTGTTGCAACAACTCTTGGTCGGTATACGGTTTGGTGAGATAGGTGTTCACGCCGCTGGCCAGCGCCTGGCGGCGATGTTTGTCCATCGAACGCGAGGTGATCATGATGACCGGCAGCGCGGCCAGCTCGGTCCGTGCGCGAACGTGTGCGGTGAGCTCGAGACCGTTCATGTTGGGCATTTCGAGATCGGTGAGCAGCACGTCGGGGCGGGTGGTTTCCAACGACTTCACGGCTTCCAGGCCGTCGCGCGCGAGCATGACGTCATAGCCATGATCTTCCAGCAGCGTGGCGACGGCGCGGCGCACGGACATGGAATCGTCGACGATGAGCACGCGCGAGCGGCGCAGCTCCTTCGCCTGTGATCGCGCCTCGGCCGCGGCGCGCATCGCCTGGTCGCGCGGCGTGCGCGCAAGTTCAGCGATGTCGAGCAGCGGAATCACGCTGCCGTTGCCGGTGAGTCCGATGCCGGAAACGCCGGGAATACGTTTGAGATAACGCCCGGTGGGGCGTGTCACGAGTTCGCTGGCTTCGAGCACCGCGTCGACGAGCACGCCGATGGGGCCTGACTCGCTGTCCACGAGCACGAGATTGCGACGGTCGGGAGCGGAAGCTCCGCGCATGCCGGTCAGCATGGCGAGCTCATGGGCCGGATAGCGGATGTCTTCAACGCGCACGAACAACGCGCCATTCTCGCGTTCGAGCTGCACGGCGACGGCCGGCACGGCGGTGCGTACGGCGTGGCTGGCGATGCCGAAGATCTGGCCGCCGTCGCGTACGAACAGCGCGTGTGTGGCCACGAGGGAAGCCTGAAAGCGCAGTTCGATCGAAAGGCCGGCCCCGGCTTCCGAGCGGATGTCGATGGAGCCCGACAGCGCTCGCAGGCGTGTCGCGACCACGTCGAGGCCGACGCCGCGCCCGGAAATTTCGGTCACCGCATCGCGCGTGGAAAAGCCGGGCAGCAATGTCAGGCGCGCGATCTCGGCGTCGCTGGGGGTGGCTTCAGCATCCAGCAGGCCACGTTCGATGGCCTTGGCGCGGATGTCGGCGAGATTCAGACCGCGGCCGTCATCGGCCACCTGCACGGTGACCACCTGGCCACGGCGCGCCACGGTCAGCGTGATGGTGCCGGCGCGGGGTTTGCCCACGGCCTGGCGTTCTTCGGGCGTTTCGAGCCCGTGGTCGACCGCGTTGCGCAGGATGTGCAGCAGCGGGTCGATCAACTGGTTCAACACCTCGGAGTCGACGAGGATTTCCTGGCCGATAACCACCAGCGACGCCTGCTTGTGTGTGGCCGCGGCGGTCTGGCGCACGTTGCGCTGCAGGCGCGGCACGATGGTCTCGACCGGCGCCATGCGCGTCTGCGAAGTCAGATGTTGCAGCTCGCGCATGAGGCGCTGCTGCTGGTGCAGGATGCCCGCGAGTCCGGCGAGTTCGTCTTTGAGTCCCACGCCAAGATCGCGTGCGTCGGTGGTTTCTTCGATGAGTGCGCGCGTGAGCGACTGCACTTCGTTGTACTGGTCCATTTCCAGCGAATCGAAGTCCGGGTGCGCCGTCTCTACTGCATGAATCTTGTGGCGCGCGGCGACGCCGCGGATGTCCACCGAATTCTCCAGTTCGAACAGACGTTTCTGGATCGAGCGATCCTGCTCGACCAGCTGGCGCGAGTGGCCGGCCGCGGATTTCAGTTCCTGGTCGAGCTCGCCAATCTTGATCGTGAGTTCGCCTACCATGCGAACGAGATTGTCGAGCAGTTCGGTGGGCACGCGCGTCGTGGCTTTGGCTTCGCCCCGGGCTGCGGGCGCGGCCCGCGGTGCTGCCACCGCCACGGGCGCAGCCAGGGCTTCCAGCGTGGGCTGGCGAACCGTATCGGAAGTGTTGTTGCTGCGCGCAGCGTCGAGTAGTTCGATGATCGCGAGCGCGTTCTCGGGGGCCGAGTCTTCGCCGGCCACCGTGGCCACCATCTGCTCGAGGCAGTCGGCAGCGGACATGAGCGCCTGGGCGCGCATGGACGAGGGCGGGGCGCTCTCCGTCTCGCAGATTTCGAGGATGTCTTCGAGGCGATGCGCCAGCTTGGCGACGCCCCGGATGCCGAGAATGTTGGCCGAGCCCTTGAGCGTGTGCGCAGCGCGTTTGGCATTACGAAGCAGTTCGGTCTGCGCCGGGTCGGCGATCCACCCTTGTAATGATTGCGTGACTTCAGCCGCCTGCGGCGGCGAGTCGTGCAGGAATGCGTCGATGAGCGCGGCGTCCACATCGCTCGAGATGTCGAGCGACAGGTCAGAAGCTTCGAGAGCTTCGGGCGCGGCCTGCTCGGTCTCATCGAGTGCGGCGCCGATGGAGCTGGCGGCCGACAGTTCGGCACGAAGCTCCGTCAACGCAGACTCGTCTAGCGGCAGGGGCACCCAGCCGCCGCCGAGATGAGCGATCAGCGATTCGATTGGGACGGGCGCGGTGGCGTTGCGCAGATGCGCTTCGAGCAACTGCGCCCACTCGGTGAAGAACGGCCGCACCAGAACGCGCGCGTCCTGGTCGTCGGCGCTGAGATGCTGAAGGTTGTCGAGCACGCAGGCGGCGATGCGCTGCACGCCCGCAAGTCCCATGTAGCCGGCCGCTTCAGAAAGGCGCGAGACGGACGTTACATAGGAATCATCGCCGGCCGAACCCGAGTCGTACGCGATGACAAGCTCCGGGGCCAAGCCCTGGAGCTCGTCTGCGAGCGCTGTGAGGAGGTCCTGTCCCCGCATACTGGCTTCCGTGCCTTCCCTTATGCCGCGCGGATGGTCGGTAGTTTGAACACGCGAACCGATTCCACCAGACGGTCGGCGGACTTCGACAGGTCCGCGGTGGCTTCCGACTGCAGCAGAATCTCCGCCGCGGTCTTTTCCGTACTGGCGCCAATCTGGTGCACGCGGTTGCGCAGCTCGGTGGTGATCTTCATCTGCACCTGCGCCGACGAAGTGATGCGTTTCACCAACTCCACGAGCGAAGCGGTGGACTGCTGCGTTTCGCGCATCTGCGCGCCGGAGCGCGCCGCGATCTCGGATCCCAGCACCACCTGCGAAATCGTCTTGTTGACCGTGTTGATCGTGTCCGATGTTTCGATCTGAATGTTGTTCACGAGCTGCGCGATCTGCTGGGTCGCCTGGCGTGAGCTCTCGGCGAGGCGCTGCACTTCTTCGGCCACGACCGCGAAGCCGCGTCCCGCGTCACCGGCGGCCGCCGCCTGCATGGAGGCGTTCAACGCCAGCACGTGTGTGCGTTCGGCAATCGTGTTGATGAGGTTCACGATGCCGGTGATTTCCTGCGAACGTTCGCCCAGGCGTTTGATGCGCTTTTCGGCCTCGGCGATGGATTCGCGAATACCTTCCATGCCTTTCACGGTTTCGTTCACCGACGCGAGCGCCGTGACCGTGGAAGAAGTGGCCTGTTCGGCGGCGCGGTTGGAGGCGGCGGCGAGTTCGGCCACCTGCGTCATTACCTTGCTCGCGTTGGCGAGGTTCTCACCCGCGCGTTCGACGTCCGAGCGTTCCGCGGCGGCCGTTGCCGTCACCGATTCACCCTGGCGCTTCACGCGTTCGGTGGAGAGTTTCACCTGCGCGGCGATGCTGGTCACTTCGGACAACACGCGGCCGGTCTCGTACGACAGCAGGTTGATGGAGTCGGACACGGTGCCGATCACGTTCGCGGTGACCGGCGCCTTGGCGGTGAGATCCTTGTTGGACAGCTGCGCCACGGCCTGCAGCAGCTGCACGACCGAGTTGTTGAGGTCTTCGTTTTCGCGCTCTGCGTCGGCGAGGCGCGCGACGCGGTCATCGAGCAGATCGTCGAAGGCGCGGGAGAGCTGGCCGAATTCGTCGTCGCCACCCAGTTGCGAACGCGCGGCGTAGTCGCCGTCAGCGATCGCGGCCACGGTCGCCTGCAGCTTGGTGATAGGACGCGTGACGCTGCGCAGCAGCGAGAACGCGATGAGCAGACCGAGTCCGAGCAGCGCCACGGCAATACCCGTGGACCACACCACCACTTTCTCGCGAACCGCAGTCACGGGAGCGAACGCTTCGGCCGCGTTTTCTTCGGCGACGATGGCCCACTTCAGGCCGAGTACCGACAGCGGCGCGTAGGCGCCCAGCACCTGCCGCTTCGCGTAGTTAGGGTACACGCCGAACCCGGCGACACCTTTCTCGAACACATCCTGCGTGGCCTGGGTCTTGATGGGCACGAGGCCGATGCTGGTTCCCTTGGCTTGCACGGCGTTGACCAGGCCCGGCGCGAAGCCGGCGTCGCCGACGCTCTTGGCGTAGGCGTTGATGTCTTCCACGGCCAGGCGCGCGATGGAACGCGGCGTGCCGTCGGCCGCCGAGACCAGGTAGGTTTCACCGGAGTTGCCGAGCCCGCGCTCTTTCCACTTGCCTTCGTGCGTCATCACCGAATTGATCTTGTCGATGGGCACCTGCACGACGAGTACGCCGATCTTCTTGCCGCCGTCGAACACAGGCGTACCCAGGAAGGCGGCCTGGTCATTGTACGAAGGCAGGTATTCACCGAACTCCGACAGCGCGACCATGCCGGGCTTGTCGAGCGCCCAGGAGGCTCGGAAGGCATCGCCGAGCTTTGACTTGGCGAACGGGCCGCTGACCAGCGAGGTCGCGAAGTCGAGCTCCTTGAACACCGTGTAGACGATGGTGCCGTTGCGCGGCTCGATGAGGAAGATGTCGTACAGACCGAACTGCTTGAGCGCGGTACGCAGGTACGGGTGGACCGCGCCGTGCAGTTCGCTGTAACGCGAACCGTCGTTGGCGCGATCGAGATTGCCCTTCGATCCCAGCGGATGCGGGTTCGCGGCGATGTACTGATATTGCAGGTTCATCGCCAGGTCGGGCAGCGCGGCTACCGAATCGGCCATGTTGACCGTCTTGCTGGTATTGCGGCGCTGGAACTCGGCCATGAAGTCGCCGGTGTAGTACTTGGAGAGCCGCGCGCGCTGCGCCGGCAGGTCGGCGATGTTGATCACCGAGTTTTCGTAGGCGGTGGGCAGTTCGCGCATCGTGGCGATGACGTCCGGCGAGGCGGCGAGCACCTGCACCTGGTTCGACAGCGCTTCGAAGTAGTCGGTGATCTGCGCGGCCTTGGACGCGCTCTGGGCTATGAGCGCTTCGCGCGCCTGCGATTCCAGCGCGGCCTTGCCGGAGTTCAGCGATTCGCGACCTACGATGATGGATGTGACGGCGACGGGGATGATGGCGAGGAACAGTGTGCCGAGCAGCAGTTTCTGCCGGATGGACTGAGCGCCGAAGACGTTACGAATGGCCATATTGTCAGCTCACCAGTTGATCGAGTAGTTGCGCGTAGTTGAATTCGAACCAGGCGTCGGACCCCTGCACGTAGGTCGCCACCACGGCGGTTGCCGCGGCCGCGGTCAACGCCGGGCTGAGAATTTCGTTTTCGGGCTGAAACACCATTCGGCGCGGGAGGCCGTCGATGACGATTCCCGCGGCACCGTCGCCGTGACCCATCACCAGCAACATGCGTTTCTCGCGCGGCAGGTGTTGTGTTTCGAACAGCGGTGCGAGGTCGAACAGCGGCACGATGCGGCCGTGCAGGTTCACGAGGCCGAGCAGGTTGGCGGGCATGCGCGGCAGTGGATAGACGTTGGGCATCTCCACCAGCTCGCTGGCGGTGGCGAACGGGGCCAGCAGGCGCATGTGGCCGATACGAAATGCCTGACGAACGATGTCGTTCGGGTTTTCCTCCATCGGCCCGGACTGCGCACCCAGTGCCGCGAGCTCCGCGGGCAGAGGTGGAAGTCCGAGAGGCGATGCGAAGTTGGCGTTCATTGGAATAAGTTGGCGGCGCCTCAGGCGCAGGCGTTGATGGCGCTGAGAATCTGATCGGGCGTGTACGGCTTGGTGACGTAGCCCTTCACCCCGAGCATCTGCGCCCACACGCGGTCGGCCTTCTGGCTCTTGCTGGTGACCAGCACCACCGGGATGCTCTTGGTCGAGGCGTCACCACCGATCGCGCGCGTGGCGGCAAAGCCGTCCATCGTGTCCATGTTGACGTCCATCAGGATGACGTCCGGCATCTGGGACTTCGACATCTCGACGGCCTGCTGGCCGTTGATTGCGGTGAGAGTGACGTAGCCCGCGCCGCTCACGATCTTCTCCAGATTCATGAGATCAGGACGCGCGTCATCGACGATCAGCACTTTATGAATGGCCACTGCTTGCTCCCTCACGCGCAATGAGGCCCCGCCGACCCTTTCGGACGGTTTCTCCCATTGGCACGTGGGGAATCTTGGCGGGAATGTGACAAAACCACGGTGATGCGGGTCACACGGGGGGTCCCTAGGAAAGGCTCCAGTTCGCGATTTCGCGGGTTTTGGGCGGGTTCTGCGCTTGCGGGGGCGCGGGTAAGGGTTGCATAGCGACGTGGGTCACGGAGCGGGTGCACGCGTGCCGGGTCAGTCCCGCTCGCCCAGGATCACGGTGAGGCTCGCTTGCATGGCGTGGGGCTCGCCGTCGATGGCGCCGGGGAACCAGCGCGTCTCGCGGGCGTAGTCGACGGCC
>DASTTJ010000069.1:0-3050 GCA_035760205.1 Steroidobacteraceae bacterium
GTCACGATCTCGCCAGCGTGATCGTAGAGCTCCACCAGGATGCGCAGCGGCTGCTGTTGCAGACGGGACGCCCGCCCGTCGCGCGTGATCTCTCCCGAGACGCGATTCACCGTCCAGCCATCGAATTGCAGTTCCGTTTCAGCAGCCACGCGTCCGGATAATAAAGAGTTAAGGCGAAGCCAAGGAGGTTCTAATGGCTTAACCGGCACCCTGCGGCGGAAATTCGACCGCCACAACACAGGGAACCCACTCATGGTCGCCGTCAACCGCAGCCCGTTCTATCCGTGGATCGCCATCGCCCTTTCGCTGGTCATAGTCGCCGGGTTTTCACGGACCTACTACCTGCGATTCCTTTCGGACCTGCCGCCGATGACGGTGCTGGTGCATTTGCACGGCCTCGTTTTCACCGCCTGGCTGGCGCTGTTCGTGGCCCAGACGCGGCTCATCGCCGCGCACCGCGTCGACCTGCACATGAAGCTGGGCATCGCCGGGGTGGTGCTTGCCGCGATCATCACCGTCGTCGGCCTCTGGACCCTCGTGGTGCAAGCAGGCACGCCACGCGTAAGAGCGACCGGCCTCACCAATGCTCAGCACACCCTCGTCGGCATCACCAGCATTGGCATGTTTGCCGTGTTCATTGCGTTGGGCATAGCGACGCGCCGGCGCAGCGCGGTGCACAAGCGGTACATGGTGCTGGCCATGATTGCCATCTTGAGTCCGGCCACTGCCCGGCTCATGGTGGCGGTTGGGCTGTTCGAGTATGTGAATGTTTTCGTTCCCGCGATGGCCGCGGCGTTTGTCATCGCATGCCTGGTACACGACTGGCGCCGGCATCGGGTCGTGCATCCCGTGTTCGTGATCGGAGGCGCGGTGATCGTCGCTTCGTGGCCCCTGCGATACATCGCAGCGCGAGCCGAGTGGTATCAGCCGATTGGTGAAGCGATCGCACGCTTGGGCGCGGCCGCCTGATCCGCGCGGCGCTCGATATCCAGGACTAACTACTCGAAATTCCGCGTGCGCCGCCGCGTGGCCACGCGTATACTGTACGCATAGACAGCAGCACAAGGATGTGTCCATGCGTTCCATCGACGAACTTGCGACCGAGATCTGCACCCTCGCTGGGCACATCAATGCGGCGAATCACCGCCTGCTCCGGTTGATCGCGGAATTCGACCGTCGCCAGGGCTGGTCCGACAGCGCCACGCAGTCGTGCGCTCACTGGCTCAACTGGAAGTGCGGCATCGCCATGGGCGCCGCGCGTGAGAAGGTGCGCGTGGCGCGCGCGCTCGAGAATCTGCCGAAGGTTTCCGCGGCCATGTCGAGTGGAGAGTTGAGCTATTCCAAGGCGCGCGAGATCACGCGCGTCGCTGAGCCCGCCACCGAGGAATACCTGCTGATGATCGCCGAGCACGGCACCGCGAGCCATGTGGAAAAGCTCGTGCGCGCGTATCGCCGTTGCCAGGAGGCCGAGGAATTGTCGCGAGAGACGCGTCAGCAGCAGTCTCGTTGCGTGAGCTATCGATATGACGATGACGGCTCGCTCATTTTGCAATGCCGCCTTCCGGCTGAAGCCGGCGCGCGCATCAAGAAGGCGATCGAGCTAGCGGTGGAGGAACTGCCAACCGCCCCGGACGTTCCAGCGGGAACGTCTCCGCAACCTGTGCCCTTCAGCGCGCGCCGCGCGGACGCTCTCGGCCTGATTGCCGAAAGCTTCCTTGCGCACGGTGCAATCGAAGCGGCAGGCGGCGAGCGCCATCAGATCGTGGTCCATGTCGCCGCCGAAACGTTGCGAGATCGGGCCGCCGGCTGCTGCGAGTTCGAGCACGGCCCCTCCATGGCCGCGGAAACCACGCGCCGGCTCGCCTGCGACGCGAGCGTGGTGGCATTGATCGAAAACGATGACGGCGAGCCGCTCAACGTGGGACGCAAGACGCGAACCATTTCCGCCCCACTACGTCGTACGCTGAACGCTCGAGACAAGGGCTGCCGTTTTCCCGGTTGCGCGAACACGCGTTACATCGATGCGCATCACGTAGAGCACTGGGCGAACGGCGGCGAGACCAAACCTTCCAACCTCGTCTCGTTATGCCGCTTCCATCACCGCGCCGTTCACGAAGGTGGCTTCCGAATCGAGAAGCTCGACGACGGCGCGCTGAGGTTCGTCAGGCCGAATGGAGAGGCGGTCGACAGCGTTGCGCCGGGCTGCACGCAGCCGCTGGGTGAGTGGACGCAGTTGCCTCGCGGGATCGCGAAGTGGAACTGGAAAGGCGACCGGATGAACCTCGATCTGGCGGTCGACGTGTTGGTTCAGAAGGCAGCGCGGGCCAGGCACGTTCCCGCGGGAACGTCGTGACAACCGGCTGTCAGTGCAGCTTCGTGTTGAACAGGTACTGGCTTTCGAACTCCGTCATCTCACCGGACTTCTTGCCGCTGACCGGTTGCAGGCGCGCCGAAAGTGGCTTGTTCCACTTCCACGCCAGCGCCGCGACGTCACCGAAGATCTTCACCAGACGTTCTTCGCTGACGTCACCTGGCAGCGGAACCGTGTCGAGGCCGGCGCCGCACACCGCGGAATACGCGAGCACGGAATCGATGTCGTAAGTGTTCTCTGCCCAGCGTTGCGCGAGACGCTTGTCTTCCATCACCGGCAGCATCAATCCTGAAAAGCCGACCTGCTTAACTTTCAAAGCTTTGACGGCCGAGGTGATTGCAAGCGCGGCAGTCATCGTGCCGTTAGCGCCAAACTTCCCGCCCGTGTAGCGCTCGATGGCATCGCCGATGGACACATCGCCCAGCGGCGCCGGCGTCGGATCTACACCGGCGAAGGTCCAGCCTGTCGAGGCAGCAATGGCATTGCCGACTTCTTCGCCGACCTTCGCGTGAATCGTCAGCTGGCGAGTGAGCTCCGCCACCGACGCGTCGAAATCACCCTGCGTTGCGCCGAACACGTGTTGAACGACGTTGGCGCTTTCGAATCCCAACGAAAACTGCTTCCCCGCACCCGTGTGCCAGGCGCCCGGATAGAAGGGCCCGAACTGTTTGAGCATGGC
>DASTTJ010000070.1:0-3070 GCA_035760205.1 Steroidobacteraceae bacterium
TTGATGCGGCCATCGGCAAGCGCAATTCCGATCGCCATGGCCGCGACCGGCCGCGCCACCAGCGATGCTTGCAGCAAGGTGTTGGCGTCGTCGATCTGAAAGTAGCGCTCGACTGCGACCGTCCCGCGATACATGACTAACAAGGCGCGCGACCCGGCGGCGGCGGCGCGATTGGCGGCCTCCTCGACCACCAGGGCGTCGATCGCCGACGCGTCGGCGAGTTTGAGGGGTGTGCGCTCCTGCGTACCGATCGTGGCCACGGGTAGGTAGGCCTCACCGGTGGGCAGTGGCAATTGAAATGCGCGGCGCCAGAATGGCAGGTCGGCCGTGAAGACGCCGACGCCCAAGGACACCAGCAGCAGCACGATGGCTGCGAGGAATGTGAGTATTCGGCGCATGGGTGAGACCTGTTGCCATGCTACCAGCGCGAACCAGACGCTAGAATGCCCGCCGCCGTGAAACTCTCCATCTGCGCCATCGCATCCGAAGTGGTTCCGCTCGCCAAGAGCGGCGGCCTTGCCGACGTCGCGAGTGCGCTTTCGCGGCAGCTGACGGTCGCCGGGCACGACGTTCGGCTGTTCGTACCCTTCTATTCGCAGATCCGGCGCGACAAGCTGGGCGCGACGCGAGTCGAGGGATTGCAGGGCCTGGCCCTCCACACCGGCCTGCACGAATACCGCGTGGATATCTGGCGCGCGAACCTCCCCGGTTCGGTCACCCCGGTGTACCTGGTCGAGAACGACGCGCTGTACGCGCGCCCGCGTCTCTACACCACCGACGCGGACGAGCATCGCCGCTTCCTCGTGCTGACTCGCGCCGCGCTCGAAAGCTGCCGGCGCCTCAATTTTCAGCCGGACATCGTGCATTCGCACGACTGGCACACGGCTTTCGCGCCGCTCTGGCTGCGCTCCAACTACAAGGCGGACCCGGTGTTCGCTCGTACCAAGTCGGTGATGACCATCCACAACATCGGTTATCAGGGCGCGTTCCCGGCGACTGACCTCGCCGACCTCGATCTCGGCGCCGACACCCATCTACTGCACCAGGACGATCTCAAGGCCGGGCATATCAACGCGCTCAAACACGGCATCCTGCATGCCGACGCGGTGACCACGGTGAGTCCAACCTATGCGCGCGAGATCACCACACCGCGTTATGGCTTGGGGCTGGAGCAGGCGCTGGCCTCGCGGGGCAGCGCAGTGCACGGAATCCTCAACGGTGTCGATTACGAAGAATGGGATCCGGCGCGCGACAAGTACCTGCCCATTCATTTCGGTCCGGGTGACATCGCGCAGAAAGCCGAACTCAAACGCAATTTCCTGCTGCGGCAGAGCATGGTGCCGACTCGGGGTCGCGTGCCGCTGTTCGGCATCGTCAGCCGACTTGCTTCGCAGAAAGGATTCGACCTGCTCACCGACACCTTGCCCAAGCTGCTGCAGACCCACGACCTGCGACTGGCCGTGGTCGGCACGGGCGACCCGGTCTACGAGAAATTCTTCGCCGGTCTCGCGCAGAAGTACCGCGGCCGCGCCTGGTTCTTTGGCGGCTATGACGACGGGTTGGCGCACTGGATCGAAGGCGCGAGCGATGCCTTCCTGATGCCCTCGCAATACGAACCCTGCGGGCTCAACCAGATGTACTCGCTGCGCTACGGCACAATCCCCATCGTGCGCCGGACGGGCGGTCTGGCAGATTCGGTCACGCATTTCGATCCGGCCACCGGTGTGGGCACGGGCATCGTATTCAACGATTTCGACGCGGCGGCGATGGGTTGGGCGCTCGACACGGCCATGAGCTGGTATGCCCAGCCGGCGCTGTGGCAACGCATCGTCCAGAACGCCATGGCTTGCGATTTCTCCTGGGAAACCCAGGCCAGCGAATATCTGAAGCTGTTCGCAACGCTCAGGGCTTGAAGGTGCCCCGTTCATCGAACGGGATCCGTCGCAGGAATCCGCTGGAGAGGTTCACGCTGCCCACCATCCGGTAGTCGAGCGACTCCGACGAGTTCTTCCGCGACAGGAGTTTGGCCAACGCACCGGCGAGATTCGCCGTGATCTGCATGTCGAACTCCGCTTCGCCCATGGCTGGCACGGTGAACGGCGCGACGGTGCTGCCATTGCCGAGTTCGGCATCGCTGACTTCGAGGCGATAGGTGATGCCCTCGATTGGCAAGGCGCGCGTGTTCGGGTTGAAGACGCGCATGCGTACGTTTACCCGCTGCGAGAAGAAATCCCCGCCCTGCATCTTGACCGCCAATACGGACAGCTTTGGCGCTTCGAGTTTCGGCAGCGCGGCGCATCCGCTCCCGAATAGCGGAAGCAGCAGCAGGCAGGCGAGCGCGCCCAGCGTCAGGCGGCGCAAAGAACCTGGCTCATACATGCGACAACATGTCCTGCGTGACCAGCACCACACCCTTTTCGGTGACGAGAAAACGCTTCGAATCTTCCGCGTGATCGAAGCCGATGCGTGTGCCGCTCGCGAGTTCGCAGCCGGCATCGATGATGGCATTGCGCACCTGGCAGTTTTGGCCGATGCGCACGTCGGGCAGGACCACCGAGCGCTCTACGACCGAACGCTCTTCGATTCGCACGCCCGAAAACAGCAGTGACTCGCGGACGGTTGCTCCCGAGATGATGGCGCCACCGGACACCAGCGAGTTGATCGCCACGCCGCGGCGGCCGTCTTCGTCGAGCACGAATTTGGCCGGTGGCGTCTGCGCCTGATAAGTCCAGATCGGCCAGGATTCATCGTACATATTGAGTTCCGGCGTCACCTTGATCAGCTCCATATTAGCTTCCCAATAAGCATCCACGGTACCGACATCGCGCCAGTAGTGTTTGCCTTCGCTGCTGTTGACGCAACTGTCTGCGAAACGATGCGCATAGACGCGGTACTTGCTGATCATGTGCGGGATGATGTCGTGGCCGAAATCGTGCGACGAGTCCGGATCGTCGGCATCGCGGATCAGCTGCTCGTAGAGGAACGCCGAATTGAACACATAAATCCCCATGCTGGCCAACGCCTGCGTCGGATCACCGGGGATTGAATCAGGGGTAGGCAATTTTTCCTT
>DASTTJ010000071.1:0-17365 GCA_035760205.1 Steroidobacteraceae bacterium
CGAAGTTATCGGTGATTTCCACGATGCGGCCGACGATGCCGCCGGACGTGACGACTTCATCGCCCGCCGCGAGCTTGGCCAGCATGGCCGCGTGCTCTTTCTGTTTCTTCTGCTGGGGTCGGATGAGCAGGAAGTAAAAGATGACGACGAACAGGCCCATCATCACGAACATGGAGAGGCCGCCGCCTTGGGGGGCACCGCCAGCGGCCTGGGCCATGGCGTCGGGGATCAATGAATTCATGGTGTTATCTCACGCGTGACGAAAAAACAGCGCCACCCAAGGCGGCGCGGCCGCGTATTTTGGCCGAAAAATAAATTTATGCCACTTCAGCCTTGCGAGGGCTCAGGTGCTTCGTGCAGGTAATCGCGCGCCACCGCGTCTAGTGAACCCGCCTCGATGCCGGCGCGCAGGCGGCGCATCAGTTCGAGGTAGTAATGAAGATTGTGGATGGTGTTGAGCCGCGCGCCCAATATTTCGTTGCAACGGTCCAGATGGCGCAGGTAGGAGCGCGAGAAGTTACGGCAGGTGTAACACGCGCAGGCCGGGTCGAGTGGACCGGTATCCGCCTGGTGGGCGGCATTGCGTATGTTGACCACGCCCTGGGAAGTGAAAAGGTGGCCGTTGCGCGCGTGCCGCGTGGGCATCACGCAATCAAACATATCGATACCTCTGCGCACGGCAGAGATGATGTCCTGCGGCCGCCCGACGCCCATGAGATAACGCGGCTTGTCGGCGGGCATGTGTGGCAGCAATCCTTCGAGCACGCGCAGCCGGTCTTCTTCGGGTTCGCCCACGGCGAGTCCACCTACCGCGAAACCCTTCCACGGAAGTTTCTGCAGCGTTTCGAGCGAGTCCAAGCGCAGCGGCAGATGCATGCCGCCCTGAACGATGGCAAACAACTCACCGGCAGGATTATTGGCGTAGTAGTGAGCGTGGCTGCGCGCGGCCCATCGCATGGAACGCTCCATCGAGTCGCGTGCCTGCTGTTCGGTCGCCGGATACGGCGTGCAGTCATCGAGCGCCATCGCGATGTCCGAGCCCAGTGCGAGTTGCGTATCCATCGAATCCTCGGGCGTCAGCCGCACCGCGCTGCCATCGATGGGCGAGCGGAACTGAACGCCTTCTTCAGTGATCTTGCGCAGCGATTCGAGGCTGAATACCTGGAATCCGCCCGAATCGGTGAGGATCGGCCGTCGCCAGTTCATGAATCCATGCAGGCCGCCATGTGCGCGCAGGATTTCATTGCCCGGCCGCAACATGAGGTGAAAGGTGTTTCCGAGCACGATGTCTGCGCCGAGCCCCTCGAGCTCTTCGGGCGTCATGGCCTTGACGGTGCCGTAGGTTCCCACCGGCATGAAGGCCGGTGTTTCCACCGTACCGTGTGCGAGCTTCAGGCGGCCGCGGCGCGCGGCGCCCGCAGTGCCTAACAACGTAAACTGCGCCGTCATCGATGGACGATCATGCGTGCGCGCCTGGCGCCGGGGTTACGAACATCGCGTCACCATAACTGAAAAACCGATACCGCCCGGCCACGGCGTGCCGGTAGGCCGCAAGCACAGCCTCGCGGCCGGCGAATGCGCTCACCAGCATGAGCAGCGTGGACTCGGGCAGGTGGAAGTTGGTCACCATCGCATCCACGGCGCGGAATCGAAAACCCGGCACGATGAACAGCGAAGAATCGCCGACGTACGGCGCAAGCGAACCGCCGCCCGCGGCACTTTCGAGCGCGCGCACGACGGTCGTTCCGACGGCGATGACGCGCCCGCCGCGCGCGCGCGCGGCGGCGACGGCCGCGCAGGCCGCCGAACTTACTTCGACGAACTCGGCGTGCATCACATGCGCGCCGACTGCATCGGTTCGCACCGGCTGGAAAGTGCCGGCGCCCACATGCAGCGTGACGAAGGAGTTGTGCACGCCGCGCCCGGTCAGCGCGGCCAGCAATTCGTCATCGAAATGCAGGCTGGCGGTGGGCGCCGCGACCGCGCCCTGCCGGCGCGCGAACACACTCTGGTAACGCGTGCTGTCGGCGGTATCCGGCTCGCGCCGGATGTACGGCGGCAACGGCATCTGGCCGTAGCGTTCGAAGAACGCGAGCGGCGACTCCGGTAGTTCGATCACCCAAAGGTCGCCGCGTTTCTCGACGACCTTGATGGCGCCACCGCGGCTCTGCAGCGTCATGGGAGGCCGCAGCGGTTTGCTGGCGCGCGCATGCGCCAACGCGAACACCGAATCCAGCGGCCGTTCCAGCAGCAGTTCGACTTTGCCGCCGGATTCCTTGAGCGCGAACAGGCGCGCGGGAATCACCTTGGTGTCATTGAAGACCAGCAGATCGCCAGCGGCCACGAGCTGCGGCAGCTCGCGCATTTGCCGGTCGGCCAGCGCGCCGGTGGCGCCGTCGAGCGTCAGCAACCGGCTCGCCGATCTCTCGGCGAGCGGTTGCTGGGCAATGAGTTCTTCGGGAAGTTCGTAGGTGAAGTCGGAGCGGCGCACGGCGGCGAGTTTACCGCCATGGCCGCGCTCATCACTCGAATGTACCGCCAGGCGATCCGGGCATGGCCGGCATGCCCGGCTTTGGCGGCAACGCGGGTCGGGGCGGCGCCGGGGGCGCATCGAACAGGAAGTTATCGCCGAACTCCGGACGATCCGGCATGGTCACCGCAAGCGACACGGGCTTGCGCTGGCGCAGCACGGTGAGATTCAGCTTTTCGCCCGACTTGTAAGAACGCAGGATGCGCAACGCGTGGCCGCCGTCCTCGGGCTTGCGGCCATCGATGGCCTGCAGCACATCGCCGTCCTCGAGCTTGAAGGCGTCATTGTCTGGCGCCTGCACCACGAGCACTCCGTCGGTCACACCGAAATACGCGCCGAGCTTCGGCGTGATGCTCGCCAGCTCCATGCCGCCGAAGTCGCCGGGAAAGAATCCGCGGAAGTGCTGCACCATGGGCATGTCGCCGACCCTGCGCGCCATGGCGACTTCAGGCATGCGCATGTTGAACATGCGCTCATCGTGCGCCATGGGCCGCGCGATGACGATGAAGTCCTTGTTCTTGCCTTCGCGCAATACGCGCACTTTGACCTTCTGGTCGGGCTTGACGGCACGCATCTGCGTGATCAGCGTGCGATCGGAATCGCCGCCCGTGGTGGCCACGCCATCGAGCGAAACGATGACATCGCTATCGCGAAGCCCTGCCTCGGCGGCCGGGCCACCGGGGCTTACGCTGAGCACGCGCACGCCGTTCCTGCCGCTGTCCGGATCGACCTGGATTCCCAGCACCGCCTTGCGCGGGCCTCCGTCGACGATCCGGATGTCGTGACGCACGTTCGCGCCGAGCTGCGTCGACAACTCCGCCACTTCGCGCGCGGCCTTGTCGAGACGCGCACGCGCTTCATCCAATTTCGCGCGAGTCTTCAGTTCCTCGGCCTCCTGCTTGGACAGGTCGGCGCTGCTCCTCTCGGCCGCGCCCGCCGTGGGCGTCTGCGCGACGGCAGTTGCGCTCATCGCCAGCATACAAACCAGAATCCACTTTTTCATGAAGAGTCTCCGAAAAAATCATCAGAAGTTGGCGTTCACCATTTCGGCGTAACGCACACGCGTGTAGGAATCGACCAGCAGCGCGCGCGTGCTCTCGAGGCGGGCCACGTCGGTGGTTCCCCGTCCGAGGCGCGCGTCGGTGAGCGCGTCGTCGATACTGGCGATGTGATCTTCAAGTGCCGCCACCGCGAAGTAGGTGTCGGCGCGCACGATGCGCGGCTGCGGCGAGCGCGCGTCGCTTGCGATCTCGGGCGTCCTCACCACTTCGACCTGAGTGCCCTGCTCGTGTTCGAAACGCCAGACACCGACGCCCACCATCGCCACGAACAGCATGCTGGCCGTGCCACGCGCGAGCGACTGACGGCGGCGCGCGCGCCGCTGCCGGGCCGCATGCCGGTCGAGCAAACCTTCGTAGCCGAAGCTCAAGTCCGTGTGCGCGGCGCTGACATCGAGCCGCTTCAGTTTGCCGACCAGTTCGGCATTCATCACTTCAGTGTCCATCGATTTCACTCCTGAGCGGAATGCCGAGGCCGGACTGCACCGGCGGCACCAGATCGTCGCGCAGACGCGCGTGTCCCCGCGCGAGCTGCGACTTGGAGAAACTCACCGTGCGATCGAATGCCTTCGCTATCTCGTCATGCGACCAGCCTTCGACGTCGTACAGCCAGACGACCGCACGCGTCACCGGCGACAGCCTGGCCAGCGCGCGGTCGAGATCGATGAGATCAGACGTGCGGCTTTCCGCCTCGGCGGGACCCGCCCAGCTTTCTTCGGTCCAGGACTCGAGCGCGACGCGAGCGCGATGCCAGGGTGAGCGGAACGCCATGAGACAGCGGCTGACCGCGATACTGCGCACCCAGATCCCGAAGGGCGCTTCGCCGCGGAAATCGTCGAGATGCTCGTACATGGCGATGAGGGTGTCCTGCAGAAGGTCTTCGGCCATGGCCCGTTGCGCCACGAGCCGCCGGATGATCCGAAGTGTCGGCGGCGCCACGCGCTGGAACAGCGCGGCGCGTGCGCCGGCATCGCCCGCGCGTGCGGCACGAAGCTCGTCAGCCGGGACGTGGATTTCCGAGAGTCTTTGCATTTTCCTGAGGCTTAGATGCCCGGCGGCGGATAAAGGTCGCATCGACCCGGGTTGCCTTGGCTATACTTCCGGCCCCGCGCCGGGATGGCGGAACTGGTAGACGCGGCGGACTCAAAATCCGTTGCCCTTATAAGGCGTGTGGGTTCGATTCCCTCTCCCGGCACCATCATCTTCAACTGATGAACTTTTGCAGTAACTGTGGCACGCGAGTAGTCCTCAAAGTTCCAGACGGGGACTTCCTGCCGCGCCACGTCTGCGGCAACTGCGGGACCATCCACTACCAGAATCCGAAAATCGTCGTCGGCAGCGTGCCCGAATACGAAGGTCGGATCCTGCTCTGCAAGCGCGGCATCGAGCCACGCCTGGGCTACTGGACCATTCCCGCGGGTTTTATGGAAAACGACGAAACTGTCGAGGCTGGCGCCGCGCGAGAAGCACAGGAAGAGGCGCTCATCGACGTTGAGATCGGCAGCCTGTTGTTGCTCGCCAACGTCACTCACGCCCGCCAGGTGCACATCTTCTTCCGCTCCCGCATGCGCACGCCCGCGTTCGGCATCACCCACGAAAGCCTGGAAGTGAAGCTGGTGGATGAAAAGGACATACCCTGGAGCGACCTGGCGTTTCCGAGCACCGAGTACGCGCTGCGCCGCTTTGTCGAGGATCGCGCCGCCGGCCTCGAACGGCACCATGTGGCGCAAATGCCGCGCCGGTTCTAGGGCAGCCTCATCTAGTGCAGAATGGCGCCCCGCAAAAACCGGCTGAACAGAGGAATTGATCGATGGCGTTCGTCGTCACGGAATCGTGCATCAAGTGCAAGTACACCGACTGCGTGGAGGTGTGCCCGGTCGACTGTTTCCACGAGGGCCCTAACTTCCTCGTGATCGATCCCGAAGAGTGCATCGACTGCACGTTGTGTGAACCCGAATGTCCCGTCGAGGCAATCTTCTCCGAAGACGAAGTGCCTGCCGGTCAGGAAGAGTTCAAGAAGATCAACGCCGACCTGTCGAAGAAATGGCCGGTCATCGCCGAGAAGAAGCCCGCCCCACCTGATGCGAAGCAGTGGGAAGGCGTGGCGGAAAAGAAGAAGCTGCTCGAGACCTGAAGACGACGCTGCCGTTGGCGCCTACATCTTTCCGGTCTTCAGATACTTCGTGAGCTGGCCCGGCGGCAGATAGCCGGGCAGCATCTCACCGCTCGGCAGAAAGATGGCGGGCGTACCTTCAACCAGCAGCTTGAGGCCGAGATCGAAGTCGCGCTGAACGATCGCGGTGGGGCACTTCGCTGAATTGAGGGCCTCGCCTTTCTTGGCTTTGGTGAGCGCCTCGTTGCGATTGCTGGCGCACCAAACGGCTTCGGCCTTGTGCCACGACTCGGTGGCGGGGCCGGAACGCGGGAAGAACAGATACCGCACACGAATGCCGAGGCGGTTGTACTCGGCCATCTGCGAATGCAGGCGACGGCAGTAGCCACAGTCGATGTCCGTGAACACCGTGATGGTGTACTTCGGGTCTTTCGGCGAAAAGACCAGCATCTCGCTTTCCGGAATACCTTCGAGAATGCGCGCGCGAATGCCGCGGCGGCGGTTCTCGGAAATGTTCGCGTCGGTATCGAGGTCGATGAGATCCCCAAGAATGGCGTAGCGGCCATCCGCCGTCAGGTAGCTGATTTCAGAGCCGCGCGTGACTTCGTACACGCCGTTGACGGGCGAAATACGCACGTCTTCGAGTTTGATGCCGTCGAGCTTGTTGACGATGACGGCGCGCGGATCGGGCTTGGCCGCGGCGGGAGCGGCCGGTGTGGCAGCGGACCCCGTCTGCGCGAGTGCCGACCCGGCTCCCATGCAGAAAACGATCAGGCTGGCGGCAATTCTGAAGCTCATGGGGCGCTCGTGTCTCGTACGACGGTATGGCAGATTCGACCGTGCCCGGACGATCAAGTTCGCACGCCGGTCGAGGCGCCGAATCTTACTCCACTTGAGACATTCGGCGCTGCCAGCGCGCCGCTTCGGCATCAACCGCGGGGGTGATGCGTCCCGTGCATCTCTTTCATGCGCTCGCGCGCCACGTGCGTGTAGATCTGCGTGGTCGAAAGGTCGGAATGACCCAGCAGCATCTGCACGACGCGCAGGTCGGCGCCATGATTGAGAAGGTGCGTGGCAAAGGCATGACGCAGCGTGTGCGGCGACAGCTCCTTGTCGATCACAGCCTTGCGCGCGTAGCGCTTGATGATGTGCCAGAAGGCCTGGCGCGTCATGCGATCGCCGCGGCGAGTCGGGAACAGATAGTCGGTGGTGCGGTCGAGCAGGATCTCGCTGCGCGGCGCGCGTACGAAGTCCGTCAGCCAGCGCACGGCTTCTTCGCCGAGCGGAATCAGACGCTCACGATTGCCCTTGCCCATGATCCGGATGACACCCTGGTTGGTGTTGATCTGGTTGTACTTGAGATTGACGAGTTCCGAGACCCGCAAACCCGTGGCGTACAGCACTTCGAGCATGGTGCGGTCGCGGTGACCGAGCGGATCGGCGATGGCCGGCGCGTTCAGCAGCGACTCGACTTCTTCTTCGGAGAGCGACTTGGGCAGCGAGCGGCCGATCTTCGGCATCGCAATCTGAGCAGTCGGATCATCGCGGATCACTCCTTCGCGGACGAAGTAGCGGAAGAAACGACGGAACGACGAAAGCTGTCGCGCGGTGGAGCGCGGACGGGCGCCCGCTTCGACGCGGAACGCGATGAACCCGAGCAGATCCGCGCGGGTCGTCTTGATGATGGGCGTGCCCCGCTCCGCCAACCAGCGCGCGAGCGCGGTCAGATCGGCACGATAGGCGGCGAGCGTGTTCGCAGACAACCCGCGTTCCATCCAGACCGCGTCGAGAAACTTCGAGACGGTGGCGTCGGCGGTGTCGGCGGCAGGCGCTTCGTTCTGCGCTGTAGCTTGTTTGACCAAGACGTGATTGCCTTAATGCGTATGCGGATTAACGCGTCACGGCAGTATGGGGACGGGGGCTATGGTTTAGGCGTGATGATCTTCACACCCCGGCAAAACCGTTAACATAAAGAGAACCAGTTCACATGAAACGACGCCCCGACGAGACAAAAACCCGCGCATGACCTCGCCTTCGACCCTTGCGCGTGCGCCGTGGCCATCGGTAATTTCCGTCCCGCTTCGCTTCATCTATGGCATTTACGCCGCGCTCCTGTTCCTCGCGGTGACATTGACCGCCCTGGTCGGGGTGCTTCTCCTGCCTTCCCTGAGAATGCGGCGCGGCACCGCCCGCATTGCAGCAAGAACATTTTTCCTGCTTGCCGGCATGCCGCTGCGCCTGCGAGGCACCGAAAATCTTCCCGCGGGACAGTGCGTCGTCGTTGCGAACCATGCAAGTTACCTCGACGGCGTGGTGATGGCCGCCGCCCTCCCGCCGCGATTCGGCTTCGTAATCAAGCGCGAAATGAACGACGTTCCGCTCGCGGGGCTGCTGCTGCGCAGGATCGGATCGGAATTCGTCGACCGGTTCAATCGCCACAAGGGCGGCACGGATGCGCGTCGTGTCCTGCGCACCGCGGCCAGCGGCCACTCGCTGGTGTTCTTTCCCGAAGGCACATTCACGCCAGAGGTGGGTCTCGGAAAATTCCACACCGGCGCGTTCGCCATCGCGGCGCGTGCCGCCTGCCCCGTAGTGCCCGCGGTGATTCTCGGTACCCGGCGCAACATGCCAGCCACCCGCGTACTGCCGCGACCCGGTCCGCTCGAAGTGCGTTATGGCGCGCCGATTTCCGTGACGGCCCCTGCCGCCGACGAAGACGCCGCGCTGATACTGCGCGACAGGTCACGCGCGGCCATTCTCGAGCAGTTAGGCGAACCCGACCTCACTTGAGAAATGGGAGAAATGGGGACATGCCTCATTTAGTTGTAACAATCGCGTGCGCACCCGGCTCACGTGATGGCAATTCAATTGTTACAACTAAATGAGGCATGTCCCCATTTCCATTACATGTGGCGACGGTATTGGCCACCGACTTCGTATAACGCACGAGTGATCTGACCGAGCGAACACACCTGCACCGTCTCGAGCAGCTCCGCGAACACATTGCCGCCACTCGCAGCGACGGATTGCAGACGCCGAAGCGCTTCGGTCGACACATCCGCATGGCGAGCGTGGAAGGCATGCACCGCGTCGACCTGTGCGCGTTGCTCCTCGTCACTGGCGCGGAACAGCGGTGCCACGGCATGTTCGCCGCCGCCGCGTTCGTTGAGAAAGGTATTTACGCCGACGATGGGCAGCGTGCCGTCGTGTTTGCGCGTCTCGTACAACAGGCTCTCTTCCTGGATCTTGCCGCGCTGGTACATGGTTTCCATGGCACCCAGCACACCGCCGCGTTCGGCCAGCGACTCGAACTCTTTGTATACCGCCTCTTCGACCAGGTCGGTCAACGCCGCGATGGCGTAGGAGCCCGACCACGGATTCTGGATGCGGTTCAAGCCCAGCTCGCGATTGATGATGAGCTGGATGGCCACCGCACGCCGCACGCTCTCCTCGGTCGGAGTAGTCAGCGCCTCGTCGTAGGCATTGGTATGCAGCGAGTTGCAGTTGTCGAACAGTGCGTACATGGCCTGCAGCGTGGTGCGGATATCGTTGAACTGGATTTCGCGCGCGTGCAGGCTGCGGCCCGAAGTCTGGATGTGGTACTTCAGCATCTGGCTGCGCGGCCCGGCCCTGTACACCTCGCGCATCGCCCGCGCCCAGATGCGGCGCGCCACGCGCCCGATCACGGCGTACTCCGCATCCATGCCGTTGGAGAAAAAGAACGAGAGGTTCGGCGCGAAGTCGTCGATCTTCATGCCGCGCGCCAGGTAGTACTCGACGATCGTGAATCCGTTGGCCAGCGTAAACGCAAGCTGCGTGATCGGGTTCGCGCCCGCCTCGGCGATGTGATAGCCGGAGATCGACACCGAGTAGAAATTGCGTACGTCGTTCTCGCTGAAGAACTGCTGCACGTCGCCCATCATGCGCAGCGCGAATTCGGTGGAGAAGATGCAGGTGTTCTGCGCCTGATCCTCTTTGAGAATGTCGGCCTGCACAGTGCCACGCACACGCGACAATGCCTCGGCGCGCAAACGCGAGTACTCCCCGGCGGTCAGCACTCCCAGATCCACGAGTGAGCGACCGCTCACGCCTAACAAGCCCAGGCCTTCGCCGCCGTGACCCGGCGGCATCTCGCCGTGATAGACGGGCTTCGCATTGACGCCGCCTTGCGCCAGCGCCGCCTCCACATTTGGCCACCGATTGGACTGTCGCAGAAACTGCTCCACGCGCTGATCGATGGCGGTGTTCATGAACATGGCCAGGATCATCGGCGCGGGCCCATTGATGGTCATGGAAACGGAAGTCGACGGCGCGGTGAGGTCGAAACCCGAGTACAGCTTCTTCATGTCATCGAGGGTAGCAATGGATACGCCGGAGTTGCCCGTGCGCCCGAAGATGTCGGGGCGCATGTCGGGATCCTCGCCATAAAGCGTGGTGGAATCGAAAGCGGTGGACAGGCGTGTGGCCTCGTGCCCCGAAGCCAGATAGTGGAATCGGCGGTTGGTGCGCTCTGGCGCGCCCTCGCCCGCGAACATTCGCGTGGGATCTTCTTCCTCACGGCGGTACGGATACACACCTCCGGTATACGGATACGCGCCCGGCAGGTTCTCCTTCTGCAGGAAATCGAGTATCTCCCCCCAGCCCGTGAGATTGGGCGCGGCAAGCTTGGGGATCGGTGTGTGGCTCTGCGATTCGGAGTAGTTAGCGCCGCGAACCTCGCGGCCCCGCACGCTGTAGGAGTACTCGGGCGCCATCACCCCCTGTTCGCGTGCGGGCCAGGCGCGCAGCGCGGCGAGTGCTTCGACGCCGATGTCGTCGAGCGCCTGGGTGTACGCCGTGCGCAGCGCATCGAACGCGGGGTCTTTAGCCGCAGTGGCTGCGGCGGCGGCCAGTGGTTCGGGCAGGGCCGGATCGTTCAGCGCCTGCAGCGATAGATAGAGGCCGTGCGCGCGGCGCGCGGCATCCGCACGACCCTCGGCCAGTCTGTGCTCTTCGCGTCCACGCGCGGCGATCTCCGCGAGATATCGCGACCGCGCCGATGGAATCAGCGGGTCGCGGGAGACGAATTCGGTCGGTGCGACCGCGAGCGGCGCTCCATCGGCCGACGTCCACCGACCTGTCTCGCCGCATTCCTCGTCCAGCGCGCGGCACAGCGACAGGAACAGGCGGTTCACACCCGGGTCGTTGAAGCGGCTGGCGATGGTGGGAAACACCGGAAGCTCATCGTCCGGCAGCTTCATTCGATCGGGATGATTGCGACGCCACTGCTTGCGCACGTCGCGCAAGGCGTCTTCCGCACCGCGTTTCTCGAACTTGTTCAGCACGATCATGTCGGCGAAGTCGAGCATGTCGATCTTCTCGAGCTGGCTGGCCGCGCCATATTCGGCGGTCATCACGTACAAGGACAGATCGGCGACGTCGACGATCTCCGTGTCGCTCTGGCCGATGCCCGCCGTCTCCACGACGATGAGGTCGAAGCCTACTGCGCGATACAGCGCGATGACGTCGGCCAGCACGGCGCTGGTGGCGAGGTGCTGGCGGCGGGTGGCCAGTGAACGCATGAACACCTGGGGCGCCGACAGCGAGTTCATGCGGATGCGGTCGCCTAACAACGCACCGCCCGAGCGCCTGCGGGTGGGATCGACGGCGACCACGGCCACATTGCGATCGGGAAACTGACGCAGGAATCTTTGCAGCAATTCGTCGGTAAGCGAACTCTTGCCCGCACCGCCGGTGCCGGTGAGCCCGATGACCGGCGCCCGCTGCGGATTGGCGATGCCCGCGGTCAGCAGGCGGCGCAGATCGTCGACACCGGTATCGCCGCGCCCATCTTCGCCGGCGCCACCTTCGAGCAGCGTGATGGCATGGGCGATGGCGCCATGGTCGTGCACCGCGGGCATGCGGGCAGTCGCGCCGGCGTGAGAACGCCGGCCGACGCGCGCGAACACGTCGGCGATCATCCCGGCGAGTCCCAGCCTGCGCCCGTCCTCGGGCGTGTAGATCTTGGCGACGCCGTACGCTTCGAGTTCGGCGATTTCGTCCGGTGAAATGGTGCCACCCCCGCCGACCACCACGCGGATTTGCGTGGCACCGCTCTCGCGCAGCATGTCGATCATGTAGCGGAAGTATTCGTTGTGCCCGCCCTGGTAGCTGCTGACGGCGATGGCGTCCGCATCCTCGGCGATGGCAGCGCGCACGATGTCGGCGACGCTGCGGTTGTGGCCGAGGTGGACCACCTCCGCCCCGCCGGACTGGAGCAGGCGGCGGATCATGTTGATGGCGGCATCGTGACCGTCGAACAACGATGCGGCACTGACGAACCGCAGCGGCCTTCCGGGCTCTGGTGGCTTCATGTTACTGGCTGGTAAGATGGGTTACCCAAGAGTAACACGACGCCATGCCCGCCCCCGCCTCCCGCGCCAAACGTCCCGCACCCGCGTCTCCCTGGGAGACGCGCCGCAGGCTTGGCACCGGCCACGCTCTCAAACGCGATGCGGTAATCCTTGCTGCAGCGCGGGCATTCCGCGAGCGCGGCTATCACAACACCTCGCTCGATGACCTCGCGGCCAGCCTCAAGGTCACCAAGCCCACGCTCTACTTATATGTGCCCAGCAAGGAGGCCATCCTGTTCGAGTGTTTCCGGGCCGGCCTCGCGCAGATCCAGGCGACTCTCAAGGAGTGCGAAGGCGCCAAGGGACCGGCGCGCGAGCGCCTGTTCGCCTTCATCCGCGGCTATGCCGCCGCCATCGTCGGGGACTTCGGCTGGTGCATGCTGCGCGCCGAGGACCAGCACCTGGGCGCGGCGATGAGCCGCCGAATCAAGCTGCTGAAAGCCGGCATCGACAAGCGCATGCGCGCGCTCATCGAGGCCGGTGTCGCCGACGGTTCCATCCGGGACTGCGACATCCGCATGACCGCGTTCGCCCTCGCCGGCGCGCTCAACTGGATGGGCCACTGGTATCGCGAAGACGCCTCGCTCAACCCCAACGAGATTGCGGATCGCTTTATCGACGTGTTCAATCGCGGCCTCCGCGGCCGCGATTGACCCGACTAACAAAAACCCGGCCTGCTTGGCCGGGATTGATGGAGAATTTTCATGGACAGTAAACACGTAGTCATTGCCGCTGCCACCCGCACGCCCATCGGCGCATTCCAGGGCGTGCTTTCGCCCGTCACAGCGCCGCAGCTTGGCTCCGCCGCCATCATGGGCGCACTCGCGGCCGCGGGAATTCCGGCCGGCGACATCCAGGAAGTGATCATGGGCTGCGTGCTGCCCGCGGGCCTCGGGCAGGCCCCCGCGCGCCAGGCGTCGCTCGGCGCGGGCATTCCCCACGGTGTGCCGACTACCACCATCAACAAGATGTGCGGTTCAGGCATGAAGGCCATCATGATGGCCGCGGACCAGATTCGCGCCGGCGATGTGGAACGCGCCGTGGCCGGCGGCCTGGAGTCGATGACCAATGCACCCTATCTACTGCCGAAGGCGCGCGGTGGCATGCGCATGGGCCACGGCGAGGTGCTCGACCACATGTTCTTTGACGGCCTGCAGAGCCCCTTCGACGGGCAATTGATGGGTGTGTTCGCGGAGAACACCGCGCAGAAATACTCATTCTCGCGCAGCGACCAGGATGCCTTCGCCACCGAATCCACGCAGCGCGCGCTGAAGGCGGTCAGCTCGGGCGCTTTCGCGGACGAAATAGCGCCGGTCACGGTCAAGAGCCGAAAGGGCGAGACCGTGATCGACAGGGACGAAACGCCGTTCACCGTCGATCTTGCCAAGATCGCGACGCTGAAGCCCGCGTTTCGCAAAGACGGCACGGTCACGGCTGCATCGTCATCCTCCATTTCCGACGGCGCGGCGGCGGCCGTGTTGTTGTCGGCTGCGGAAGCCGCGCGCCGCGGCGTGAAGCCACTGGCGTACATCCTGGGATACACGAGCTTTTCGCACGAACCCGAATGGTTCACCACCGCTCCCGCAGGCGCCATCGGTAAGCTGCTGACGCAACTGGGTTGGAAACCCGGCGATGTGCACTTGTACGAAGTGAACGAAGCATTCGCGGCGGTGACCATGGCGGCCATGCGCGACGTGGGTTTCGATCATGCCCGCACCAACGTCAATGGCGGTGCCTGCGCGCTGGGACACCCTGTTGGGGCGACAGGCGCGCGCATCGTTGCCACCCTGGTGCATGCGCTGCGCGCGCGCGGCGGCGGCCGAGGCATCGCTTCGTTATGTATCGGCGGTGGCGAGGCGACCGCCATTGCGGTCGAGGTGCCCTGAATCGCGTACCGGGAGTGCCCGCGCCGCGCGCCTTGGTTATGCTGTGCGCGCTCAAGACAGGTCTCGAGGAATTCCAATGAAGTACGCAGACGCGCGCGCCGTTGTCACCGGTGGCGCTTCGGGTCTAGGTAATGCCGTCGCGCGCCACGTGGTGGCGGCCGGCGGCCGCGTCACCTTGTTAGACGTGCAGGAAGGCCCGGGCCAGGCCGCGGCAGCGGCGCTCGGGCCCAACGCTTTCTTTGCGAAATGCGACGTCACCTCGGAAGCCGAGGTCAACGCGGCGATGGAATCCGCGCGCGCCGCCATGGGCGGCATCAACCTGCTGGTCAATTGTGCCGGCGTCATCGGCGCGGGCCGCGTGCTCGGCAAGAACGGACCGATGGCCGGGGATTTCTTCACGCGCGTGGTGCACATCAATCTCATCGGGACATTCCTGTGCGACAAGGCGGCCGCCGCCATCATGCAATCCAACGCTCCCTCGGCCGACGGTGAGCGAGGCGTGATCATCCACACCTCATCCGTCGCGGCTTTCGAAGGGCAGATCGGCCAGGCGGCATATTCGGCAACGAAGGCCGCGGTCGCCGGTATGACGCTACCCATCGCCCGAGAACTTGCGATGTTCGGCATCCGTGTGTGCTCGCTGGCGCCCGGAATCTTTGGCACGCCGATGCTCGGCGCCATGCCGCTGGAAGTTCAGGAAAGCCTGGGCAAACAAGTGCCGTTCCCGCAGCGCCTGGGCAAACCCGAGGAATTCGCGGCGCTGGTGCAAACCATTTTCGAAGTGACCTACCTCAACGGCGAAACCATCCGTCTCGACGGCGCCATCCGCATGCAGCCGAAGTAACTCATGAGCGCCACCGGACCTGCACAACGCGATGTCATGGAATACGACGTGGCCGTGGTCGGTGGTGGACCTTCGGGCCTGTCGGCGGCGATCCGGCTCAAGCAACTGCGACCCGAGCTCACCGTCTGCGTCCTCGAGAAGGGTTCGACCATCGGCGCGCACTCGCTGTCGGGCGCGGTCATGGAACCCGGCCCGCTGGATGCACTGCTTCCCGAATGGCGCACCGCGCCCCTGCCCATCAGGGTGCCGGTCACGCGCGACGAGTTCAGGCTGTTAGGCGCGAAAGGCAGCCGCCGCCTGCCCTGGCTTCCGCAGTCGCTGCACAACACGGGCAATTTCATCATTTCGCTGGGCGGACTCAACCAATGGCTGGCCACGCAGGCCGAGCAGCTCGGCGTCGATGTGTTCGCGGGATTCGCCGCCGCGCTGCCGCTGTTCGGTGACGACGGCTCGGTCTCGGGCGTACAAATCGGCGACATGGGTGTGCAGCACGATGGCAGCCGCGGCCCTAACTACACCGCCGGCCCGGAAGTGCACGCCCGGCTCACCATCATTGCCGAAGGCTGCCGCGGCAGCCTGGCCAAGCTGCTCATCAAGCGCTACAAGCTGGACGCCGGCTGCGACCCCCAGACATACGCGCTGGGCATGAAAGAGTTGTGGCAGCTGCCGCCCGGCCGCGTGCAAGCCGGACTCGTGCAGCACAGTTTCGGCTGGCCGCTCGACTCGGCCACCTATGGCGGCAGCTTCGTCTATCACCTCAATGACAATCGCGCCTACGTCGGCTTCGTTACCGGGCTCGACTACAAGGATCCGCGCTTCAGTCCCTTCGAGGCATTCCAGCAGTTCAAGCATCACCCCGAGATGCATTCGTTCCTGCAGGGCGGCGAAATTCTCTCCGCGGGGGCGCGCAGCATCGCCGCGGGCGGCTGGCAGTCCATGCCCAAGCTCGAAATGCCAGGCGCGGTGCTGGTCGGCGATGCCGCAGGCACGCTCAACGTGCCCAAGATAAAGGGCATTCACCAGGCCATCCGCTGCGGCGTCGCCACGGCCGAATACTTTGCCGCCACCGACACCAGCATCGGGTTCGACGCGGAGTGGCGAAAATCCACCGCAGTCGCAGAGCTTCGTGAAGTCCGCAACGTGAAACCCGGCTTCAAGCGCGGTTTGTGGCTGGGCCTGATGAACGCGGGCATCGAAAGCGTTCTGGGTGGGCGCACGCCCTGGACGCTGCGCAACACCGAAAGCTACCCCCTCGAAAAACTCGCCGACTACGAATCACCGAACCGCCGCTGGAAGAATCGCGACCTGCAACCGCGCGACCGTCTGTCGTCAGTGTTCTTCGCCGTCACCGCGCACGATGAGGTCCAGCCGGCGCACCTGCACGTGCGCGACCGGAACATCTGTGCCACCACCTGTGCCACGGAGTATGGCAATCCCTGCACCCGTTTCTGTCCCGCGGCGGTCTACGAGATGGTCGACGACGACGCCGGCGGAAAGAAGCTGCACATCAACGCGGCCAATTGCGTGCACTGCAAGGCCTGCGACATCAAGGACCCGTACCAGATCATCGACTGGGTGACGCCCGAGGGCGGGTCCGGTCCCAACTACCAGCTCCTGTGACCGTAACGAACGACGTCCTCGGCGCAGCGTACGCCGCGGAAATAGCCAAGCGCGGCTTCGCCGCCGACACCGCGCAACTTGCGGCCGTGCGCCCCCTCAAACGGTTGCGCGCCGAACTCGCCGAAGCGGCGTCAGCCCCGTTGGGCAGGCGCCTGCTTCGAGGCCTAACCAGTTCCGGTGCCGCGCCGAAAGGCGTCTACCTGTGGGGTGGCGTCGGCCGCGGCAAGACCTGGCTCATGGACCTCTTCTACGCCAGCCTCAGCCAGACCTCGAAGCGGCGTACGCACTTCTACCGCTTCATGCAGGAGGTGCACGCGGATCTGAAGCGACTCAAGGGCCAGCAGTCGCCGCTCGACGGCGTCGCCGACAAGATCGCGAAGAAGGCGCGAGTCGTCTGTTTCGACGAGCTGTTCGTCTCGGATATCGCCGACGCCATGATTCTCGGCAATCTCTTCGAGGGACTGTTCAAGCGCGGTGTCGCGCTGGTGTTCACTTCAAATGTGAAGCCGAAGGATCTGTACAAGGGCGGGCTGCAGCGCGAACGCTTCCTGCCCACCATTACGTTGCTCGAGAATCAGTGTGAGGTCGTGGCCGTGGATGGCGGCGTCGACTACCGGCTGCGACAGCTCATCGCCGCACCAATCTATCTACCAAGCGGCGTCGCGGATTCGTTGAAGAAACTCGAAGAGCTGTTCGACGACCTTTCGGATGACGACGTGGAATCCGGCGGCACGATCACCGTCAACCACCGCAAGATCAAGGTGGTCCGCGAAAGTGAAAACGTCATCTGGTTCGAGTTTGCGGCGCTGTGCGAAGGCCCGCGCAGTCCGGCGGACTACGTCGCGATCGCCAGCGAGTACCAGTCGGTGATCATCGCCGGCGTTCCCGTTTTCGACGATTCGTCCGACAACGCCGCGCGGCG